>JAWCKO010000043.1:7729-9259 GCA_038851915.1 Bathyarchaeia archaeon | reverse complement strand
CAGTTATCTCACTTGCACTAGCTTTTCTAGCGATTATGATAGTTAAAGAGCGGTTGAGAAACAAACCAGTTGAAGAACGTGAGGCTTCAACGTCAAGTGGAAATCGTAGTGTTTCAATTGTTGGAGCCGTAGTAGAGATTCTCCTATTCTCTACAATCGGTGGAGTGGTATTTAACATCTTCCCAGCATATGCGGTTGGCTTGGGGATTCCAGCATATACTGTTGGTTTAATAATGCTGATTAATGGATTATTTAGGCTCATCGCCTTCCTTGAAACCTATAGGATTGAAGCAAAATTTGGTAGACGTTTCATGTTTTTAACCGGGTCGCTAATAATGGTGTTTGCTTCAGCTTTAACGGCGGTCGGCTCTACAGCACCAACGTTTGCCATATCTTTTGCTCTCTTCGGCGTTGGCGCAGGAGTACTTTATGCGTCTTCAATAGCCGCCCTTCTCAAAGACTGGGGCTCTAAGAAAGGCTATGCGGGTGGGCTGTTTGAAAGTCTCATAGGTGTAGGGTATTTTCTAGGCTCGTTAACAGGAGGCTTTGTATCAGAATATGCTCCAAATGCCCCATACATTCTAGGCTTATTCGTAAGTCTGGCTGTAACCATTTTCCAAGCTGTTCATAAAAAGTAAAACCTTAACATTTAAATGGATTTTTAATGTTCTGATTAGGTGTTTAACTTAGAAGGATTTTCAAGAGACTTTTACTTTATCTATCCTCTACTTCAACTCGACTTAGAGGATACCACCCATCTTCGGCACGTCCAGCTATGGCTACTCTTATGGTCGGCATCTTAAACTCCGGATCTACTATGGTAATAGCTAATTCATACGGTCCAGGTTTAAGGCCATCAGAAACTCTAAGCCACGTAGTCACCTCTATTCTACCTGGCATCCAGCCTTTTATCGATGTTTGACTTATGAATATTTCTATCTCTTTACTCTCTAAGCTCTTTAACCGAAAAGCGAGTAGATTATCTCTGTATAGCGGTGCAACGCCAACATTCTCCCAAACCATGTGGATCAGAAGCGGTGAGCCTAGCGTTACAGCTCTGTTATGCTCAAGCTCCCTCAGAACAAGACGATAGCCAATTCTTCTAAGGAAGTATTCAACTTCTTGTCTTGTATTTGCAGGGATTGGTGTAGATTTGTTGTTGAAGTAGCTGACATGGTATTTAAGAGCGTAGTCGAAAATGTAGCGTATATCCCAGCCTTCTTGCTTCCATTTCCTCATATCCCAGCAACTTTCGAAAGCAACTGGCATTATTTTCCACGCTTCTTCAGCGCCAGTTCTACTAATTTGCTGCGGGTAGAAATGCTCCATGTGGTTCCAATTCTTCGAGAAGCCACCCATGTCGCCTAGACAGTCGGCACGCCAACCGCAGCCTTTACGTATAGCATATCTCATACAGTCTTCATCATCTATATTCATGAGTTTAGGTGTCTTTGGAAACGCCTCACAATATGTATCAATTATAGCAAAACGTGTTTTGAGACTGGGAAGGCTTAAGCCGGCTCCGCTCAT
>JAWCKO010000043.1:0-7605 GCA_038851915.1 Bathyarchaeia archaeon | reverse complement strand
ACTTCCCCCTCGGTATTGATACTCAAAGCCTCTACAACCTTTATCTTTCAGCCAACGTGGAACATACATGTAGCTACTTCCAGTTCCAGCGCACATAATGCGGAAGGCTAGCTTTTGACCAGCTTTCCTTGCGCGTGATAACAGATAGTCAAACTTTGGAAAGTCTATGGCGCCCTCGATCGGTTCGATTTCACTCCAGTAGAATCTAAAGTAGGCAGAAGTGCTTGGTAACCCTTCTAAGGTCTTATCCTCGTCGGCGAAACAATGGAAGGTCTGCCAACCCATATCCGGATTCGCTAGTAGATCGTCAACTTCCTCTGGAACCACTTTCACCATACTTTCTCCTGGCAAATTAACACCGTCTATTAAACGCATCCCTAGGATATATAATTTTAGCGAACATCCGTCGGATTTTAGGAGAATATTTTGTTGAAAATAACTTTTCAATGTCAAATTAGAATGACAGCTATTTTAAAAATTGTTTGAAGTATGGTAGGACTTTTTCTCCGTAGAATTTTATGAACTTTGTTTCATCTGGGCTTGAACTTACGAAGTATATATGGTTAAAACCTGCTTTAACGTACTTCTCTATTGCTTCAATATGCTCATCCGCCGCCGTCGCAACTATCCATTTCTCGGCTAGGGCTTCATCTCCAACGAGTTTTCCATGTTCCTCTATTTCTCTAGGGTCAGATATATCGTATTTAAAGAAGAGGGGTAACATAGATCCTCTCCAGAATCTACATGATTTTAACGCTTTCTCATAGTCTTCATCGTATGAGACTAGGAGTTCCACCACTCTTTCCAATAGCTCAGGTTTTCTACCGGCTTTCTTAGCCCCTTCTTCGAAAGCATGAAATAGTTCTCTGAAAATCTTTAATCCTCCAGGACCCGTAAGAATCCCATCAGCATGCCTCCCAGCTAATTCTGCAACTTTAGGTCCACCAGCGGCTACGTAAATTTTTATGGGCCTTCCTGGCGTAGTATACAGTTTTGCCTTCTTCAACCTATAGTATTTTCCTCTGAAGGTTATGAATTTTCCGCTCCATAGTTTCTTGATAACGGCTATTGCTTCTTCGAGCATTTCAACACGTTGTTTTGGCGTAGGCCAGACGTATCCTAGGGGGGATTCATTTAACGCCTCCCCTGTACCAAGCCCGAGAAACATCCTATCAGGATACATGTAGGCGAGGGTTGCAAAAGCTTGAGCGACGATTGCCGGATGATACCTAAGGATAGGTGCGGTTACAGCCGTCCCAATTTTAATCTTCTTCGTTCTCTCAGCGGCTGAAGCCATCCACGTCCAAGCGAATCCTCCGGCTGCTCCAGTATGGGCCCACGGATGAAAGTGGTCGCTTGTCCAAAGTGTTTCAAAACCATATTCTTCAGCTAAAACGGCATGTGCTAAAAGTCTATCAGGCTGATACTGTTCATGGCAGGTTTTATAGCCGATAGTTAAAGAGTTCAAAATCACCACCTCTTTAAACCAAAATTTTCATCGGTCAATTATTAAATTTTAACCAGCGTTGAAATTTAATTGTAGAATGTAACGGAGGCTGTATAGATGGGATTGGGTATAAGTTCTTATACTTTTCCATGGGCTTTCGGTGTTCAAGGGTATCCTCAGCCTAAAACTCCTCTTAACGCTGTAAGACTACTGGAGAAAGCTGAATCTTTAGGGGTTAACGTTGTTCAAATATGTGATAATTTTCCCCTACATATGATGGAAGATAAAACATTGAACGATCTTTCAAAAATTGCTCGTGATATGGGGATTACAATTGAAGTTGGTACACGTGGAATTGAGCCTGAAAACTTGCTAACGTATCTAAATATAGCGAAAAAGTTGAATGCGAAATTGCTTAGAACAGTATTTGAAGTCCCCAGTGAAAAACCTAGTTTAAATAAGATCATGGCACAGATTAAACCTGTTCTTCCCCTGTTTGAAAAGGAGCGTGTTTACATAGCCTTAGAAAACTATGAACAGTTTAAATCGAGAGAACTGGCCCTCCTGGTGAGGAGGCTAAGCAGTTCTTATGTTGGAGTTTGTCTAGATACGGTTAATTCATTCGGTGCTTTAGAGGGTTTGGAAGAAGTTGTAAATAGACTTGCAGCTTTCACGATAAATCTACACCTAAAGGATTTCGACATAGTAAGAGTTAAACATAGAATGGGGTTTAAAGTGGTCGGCCGTCCCCTAGGTGAGGGGAAACTGAACGTCGATCGGCTTTTTAAAGTTTTGAAAAGGAAAGGGAGAACGCCAAATGTAATAGTAGAGTTGTGGGTACCGTTTCTAGGATCGATAGAAAAAACTATATTGAAAGAAGAAGAGTGGGCTATTAGAAGTATTGAGTATTTAAAGAGGAGGATGCTGGAATGAAAGCTGAATTGGGAGAGGGCCAAGGGAAATTAACCGTTACAATTATAGGTGCTGGAGGAACGGCTGGTAGCTATATTACAGACAGACTACTTAAGGGAAATTATACTGTTCTTCTGTGTGAAAAAGACGAAGGGCTTATCAAGCTTCAGAGAAAAGGATTAAAAGCCGTTGAGATAGAGGAGGCGGTTCCGATAAGCGACGTAGTTATCATGGCTGTTCCAGATGATAAGATAGGTAGTTTATCTAGAACAATTGTTCCAATGATGAAAAGAAATTCCACAATGATTCTACTAGATGCTGCGGCCGCATATATAGGGGATGTATATTTGCGGGATGACTGTAGCTTCGTCGTAGTGCATCCATGCCATCCTCAACTTTTCCAAGAGCAGGAGCCGGCGGAAGCATATAGAGACTTCTTTGGTGGAATCGCTAAACAGGACATAGTGATAGCTTTACTGTATGGGAGGGAGGAGAATCTTAAGGTTGCTGAGAAAATCGGTAGGGAAATATTTGCACCAGTCGATAACTGTCACAGATTAGCTATTAATGAGATGGCTGTTCTTGAGCCGATAGCCTCAGAGGTCGTTGTGGGTGCAGCATCCCATCTTATGAGAGAAGCATTTAATGAGGCTGTAAAACTTGGCGTTCCAGAGAAAGCGGCTCGGGCGTTTCTACTCGGACATATTAGAATCCTACTAGCTATTCTATTCGAAGAATCTTCTCATAAAATCTCTAAAGCTGCTGAAAACGCCATAAGATACGGATGTGATAGAATTCTGAAGCCGAATTGGAAGGAAGTATTCGATACCAAAGAGATGGAAAAAATAATCCGTGAAATACTAAAATAGATGGGACCTATTCAGTAATAATATCATTATATTATTATTCTATATTTATTACGTTCTCAGTTTAAAGAGGATCAATATTTCTTGTTTTTATTATCCAAAGTTCAGCTACACTCACCCCCCGGCTTCCCTCTTTTGCAACCCATGTTAAATTCAACTTTCCACTACTAATTGCCTCTTGAGGGATGGGCTGCTCTATGGTTATACATTTACCTGAAACGTTGATGAAATCGTGTATAATGTATTTTTCATTGGCTAACAATTTCACCTCATCCCCTGAAAAACCTACGTATGTCACTCTAATTCTGTACGATGCCATTGGATCTAAACCGTCATAGGAGATGGTTAGAGGATGTTGATAGGGTGAGAAGATCTTACTAACCCAGGCTAATGGCACGCCGCCATATTTAAATCGCGCCTCCTCTGAGTGTAGTAGGGTTGTGGCAAACGTTATGCCTTTAGATGAGATGAATCCTGGGTCTTTCCTCCAATTGTCGACTTCAAATAAGCGGTTTATACTCGCATGACTTCCGAAATTTTCATAGAATCCTCCAGGTCCAGGATTTACCCTATTTATGATCCTATCTATTGCCTTCTGCCTTTGATCTTCGTCTTCCATTTTATGTATTATGTCAAATTGAGCTAACAACCAATTCATGTTGTTTAGCGGCATGTCAATATCATCCATAAATGCTCCCCGCTCCCAATTTGCCGCTTGATGCTTTTTTACTGAAAGTTGCAGTCCGATATTTTTGAAGAGTTTGTCAGCCAGTTCTTCGCACTTCTTACGGTATTCTACGGCTATAGGTTCTGTTTGAGCTTTTCTCAATATCTTTTCAGCCTCTTCTATTGCTTTTAGAGAGCCTATTGAATTGGCGGATTCCAGCCGTTCAATGGCCTCTTTTTCTAATTCTGTCTCATAGATTAACCTCCTCCTAACATAAGCATCATAGTATGCTCTAAGTAGCCCCATCTGAAAACGCCAGTTCTCTAAAACCTCCTGAGAGACTTTCTTCTCCAGCTCTTGCCACTGTCTTAAAGTTACTTCTATACCGTCGTTGGCTATTGCTGGACCAATCCAATTGTCCTCTAAAGCCATAAGACAATGAGCTATTTCATCCGCCCGCTCGCTACTGATAAATACGCGGACATAATCTCTCAATGTCTCTGCTACAGGTGTATTTGGATCCCAGTCTTGATCGCTCCATACAAATTTATTTAAATCGTCGTTAACGCCTTCCGAATAGCTTATGCTTCCAATTGTATATGATGCAAATAGATTGTGAATATGTTTTTCAGCTTTAGGTCTTGGATTAATACACTCACGTCCTAACGTTATGGCGAAGGCCAGATCCCAATTTGGAACAGGGTATTGGCATCTAATAGAATGGGTAATATCTGGATAGTGACGGATGGGATATTCATCGGGGGTTATTCTACGTAGTTCTGGTAGTGGGGTTTTCACCCTAGGCCCGAAGACTATTCCACCTAACCAATCCGGTCTTCTTTCAACATTCTTGTAAAATTCAGCATACCATCTGTCTAAAGGCGTTTCTGGGAATTGGGGGGATAGCCAAATTTTAGCATTTGGATGGTATTTACGTAGTATTTTTGCCACTTTCTCAGCCCACTGGAATAGTTCATCGGCTTCCAGTCTTCCAGGGTCTCCACCTGGAATGAAAACCGCATCTATCCGAGGCAGCCTACTGAAGATTTCTTCACGCTCAGTCAGCTCCCTCTTCACGGCTTCTTCGTTTACAATTTCTGAGTTAGAGAACATATTGGGGTACCAAATCCATATATCTAACCCGTATGAGTCGATTATTCGAGACAACTTCTCCATCATTTCCAAAGGTGGAATCTTCATGAGAGAGTTTACCGGCTCGTCGTCTGTTCTAGGTGGAACTATTTCAATTGCATTTGCTCCAAAGAACGTCAGTTCACGTATATACTGGTCAAACTGTTCGATAGACCACGCATCGTAGGTGTTGCTTTTAGGTCTGTAGCCCAATTGATGCCCTCTCAGAGGAAATGCAGGCGTACTGGAGATCTTTAAACCATCACGTATTTTAATAGAGCTTCTTCCCCATATGAGTTTACGTAGGAATCTTCCAACACCATAGAGAACCCCCCGCCCATCTCTTCCAACGATGAGAATAACCGGGTGGTTTTTCGGTTTTCCTACAAGAATCCTATAGCCCTCTTTACCTGGCTTTTCTAATTCGTCTAGGAGATTAAGGTATGGGACATTTAGATTCTCTAAAGACTTCTCTGAGCTTACTAGGATGACTGTTAAATCTTCCCCATCCCATTGATGAATTACTGGAAGCCTGATTCCAGTTCTCTTCTCCACTTCCTCGACTAAAACTGTAACTGCTTTAGCTTCTACCCTGGAAACGTGTCTTGGTGTTAAAATAGATGCGTTGGAAATATCGATTAGCCTCATTTTCGAACACTCTATACTATTCACCTCTTGAAGATAATATTTTAAACCTACGGATAGAATCGATGGAAGAGCGCATCGGCTGCAGTAACTGCAATATTATATGTCTGCAAGACTACTATTCCTCAGGTGAATTGTACGTTGGGTATCGGTAGAGAGGTCGGAAAAACCGAAAAGTTAAAGGTTCTCAGAGTTAACCTCCGAATTCGTGTTGAAACGTTTAAAGGTAGTGATGTCTGGGACACTGTGGTAATTAGGAAAGAGTTACCCACAGTGGAAACGGCGATATTGATCTGCGACGTTTGGGATCGACATTGGTGTAAAAGTGCAACTGAACGTGTCAACATAATCGCTACTAAAATAAACCGCTTGATTAAAGCTGCTAGAAAAAATGGTGTTCAGATAATACACTCACCCTCGGAAACTATGGATTTTTACGCCGATACACCTTTTAGGCGGAGGATCGCCGATATCCCCCGTATTACTCCATCAAGTCAGTTAGATTTGCCGTCTCCACCGCTTCCGATCGATGATTCAGACGGTGGTTGCGACGATACGCCGCCTTGCAAACCGTACAGAGCATGGACAAGACAGCACCCTCTAATTGAGATCATGGATCCTGATGTTATCTCAGATAACGGCTTAGAAATCTACAGCTTCATGAAATCGCGTGGAATTAATAACCTTGCGATAATGGGTGTTCATACAAACATGTGTATTCTAAACAGGCCATTTGGGATTAAACAAATGGTTAAATGGGGCGTAAGATGTATTCTCGTCAGAGACTTGACAGATGCTATGTATAATCCTCGACGGCCACCGTATGTCAGCCATGAAAAAGGCACCGAGTTAGTCGTTGAATACATTGAGAAGTACTGGTGTCCTTCAATATTAAGCAATGATTTGCTGAAAGCATATTCTTCTAAAAGTAGTGTTCGAAGGAATATGCAAGATTGATTCACATCTGCCTCCAACTTAAGATGGAGATTTTATGTTTCTCTCAATTAGAGGAGGCGGTTCTCTGGAGTTCTTCACATCTTGATTTTACGGTTTCATATATTTCTTTTCTAAGTTCTTCACCAGTTAGATTCATCTCCCTAATGAATCTCAATCTTTTAGCTAGCTCTACGTCGCCTAAGAAGTGAATCCATAGTTCAAAGTCTCCACGTGAAGAGTGGAATTGTATCGATTTCACGTCAATACTCTTAATCTTCTCGCAGAAATCTGTTAAAGAGTCTGATGAAATCATCAGTGGTTTATCTACTTCAACGTAAAAGTGGAAGGCTTTCTCTTGAGGCACTTTACTTAAAATCTTCCTAGCTAAATCTCTATCTATCTTCGGTAAGCCTAAGACCTCTCTACCCTGATCCGTTAGTACATATAGTCCATCTTTTGTCACTGATACATAGCCCATCCTTTTGAGAGTTGAAAGATGCATGACAGCAGATCTTGTTTTCAATTTGGCTTCTCGAACTATGTTTTCCAGGTCTACTGGTTTGTTTACTCTCCATAGTAGCTCCAATACATCCTTCTTCTCTTTACTCAATTGCTTCAAAAATCTCCCATTCAACAAGAACGTTCCTCCTTTTAAACGTTTAGAATTTCAGTGCCAACTATTAGGTTGCTGGATGGTAGAGTTTATGAGGATGTGGCGAATTTAAGATTACTGCTTAGGCTGCTCCGTTTAGAATGGTGATGCTAAAGTGTCTCAAAACGAATTGAGAAAGGATTACATACTTGATCGATGGGTTGTAATAGCTTCTCAAAGGAGAAGAAGACCTTCAGATTTTTTCGAAGCGAAGAGGGATGAGGTGAAAAAGACGTTATGTCCCTTCTGCCCAGGTAATGAGCATCTAACGCCACCAGCAACACAGGTCTATCTGATGGATGATGGAGATGTCAGAAAAACCGTAGAAGAGGACGATCTCCGTCATAAG
>JAWCKO010000042.1:8950-9416 GCA_038851915.1 Bathyarchaeia archaeon | reverse complement strand
ACTGTGATTAATGCACTTCTCGAAACAGTTGGCGAAGAGGGTACTATTGTAATGCCAACGTATTCTACAAACCGAAGAAAAGTTAGGCGGAGCAGAAGAGAGATTAAACTTGGAGTAACATGGAAATACAGAATTACGCCTTATAATCTTAAGCAATCACCATGCTGGACTGGAGCAATTCCGGAAAGCTTTAGGAAAAGGCCTAATGCTTTTAGAAGCCTTAACCCCACACATTCAATTGCCGCCATAGGAGCTAGAGCCAGAGAAATAATTGAGGCTGCTAAGGATAATGCTGATGAAGGTTTCAAGAAGGTTCTTGAGCTGGATGGCTATGTACTTCTTATAGGCGTCGGATTGAATGCTTGTTCAGCAATGCACCTAGCTGAATCATACGTCCAACCGCCTAAGCATATACTGGAAAAAATCCAGCCTCCCCAAGAGCTAATAAAAAAGTATGGCAAGGATT
>JAWCKO010000042.1:7661-8940 GCA_038851915.1 Bathyarchaeia archaeon | reverse complement strand
CATATCCAGATTTTGCTAAAATGGAGGAGCCCTGTAAGAAACATGGAATAATGAAAACTATCAGAATTGGAAAAAGCGAAATTAAGCTTTTCCGGCTCAAGGAACTAATAGATTTATACGTGAAGTATTTGAGGGAGAATCCAGACATCTTTTATCATACTTAATTATAACAATAAGTTTAGATGTCTTTGATGAGGACATGCTATTTCTTAATTTCCATCGATTAATTCCATTACCATCTGTAACCAACAATTCAAGATTACGAGACATCCTTAATGCATAATTCCTACCCACGCGGCTTAGTCGATAATTTAATCTTCAATAAATCCGTGACAATACGGGTCGCCTCTTTAACTTCTAGAGTTAAAGTCTCTCCAAACGATAGGTCGCCGGGTTGAACACCTATAAGTACGACTTCTCCATCAAACCCCATAAGCCTCAGGTATTTTACGAGTAGTATTAAAGGTAGGCGATGGGTTGACACTGTTACTTCATTGGTTAAATCCTCAAGTCTAGCTACTATTAAATCTCCAGGTTTACGCTTCGCTTCAACGGTATCTATTATTATGAGATGTGAAGGCTTAAACTCTAAAATATCGTCTAAAACTGCTTCAGGCGAAACCCCAGCCTCCAATATTAGAGCATTTTCAAAATTAAACCGTTTAAGCGAAGATGCTACATATACACCGAAACCGTCGTCTCTCCTCAACGTATTCCCAATACCTAACACTACTACTTTACGCCTATTTTCAAGAAGCTTATTGAAAACTTCTTCCATTTCTACGAACCTGCTATGACTGAACGCCTGTAGATGACTACTACTTTACGATTAAATTGCCCCTATTAAAGCCAGCCACTTCAAATTCCCTTGTCAACGTTATGGCCTTCCTGGGACACACCTCTTCGCATTGAGCGCAGAAAAGACATTGGTCTATATGGAATATTGGACGTTTGCCTTCATCGTCTTCTATAAGTTCTGCGGCTCCGCTTGGGCAGAACCTTGTACATAGTCCACAGCCTATGCAAAATTCCCGGTTGAAACTTATCTTTCCCCTAAGCCCTTCAGGTACAGGTATTTTCTCTCTATCTCTGAACGGATACATTAACGTAGCTCGTTTCTTGAAGAGATGTCTAAGTACCTCAGGAAGCATATCCATCAAGTTTTACCTCTTTACCCATATAATCTATTTTATAACTTCCTGCTTTTGCAAAAATAACTCCATATTCTTCAGGAGAAAGTTTGCAGGATGTCCGTTCCTTCCCTAATTCTATCTCATAA
>JAWCKO010000042.1:6425-7651 GCA_038851915.1 Bathyarchaeia archaeon | reverse complement strand
TGAACGGATACATTAACGTAGCTCGTTTCTTGAAGAGATGTCTAAGTACCTCAGGAAGCATAGCCATCAAGTTTCACCTCTTCAACCTCTTTAACTCTTCTAAACTGCCAATCCAAATCTTCCCCTTATCACTATTTAATATGGCAACTCTAGAAGTACAACTTAAACATGGATCTATTGAGGCGAATACTACTGGTACATCTGCTATGTTGACCACGTAATTCCCTTTAGACGTGAGCATTTCGCAGAGTGCAGGTAGATTTTCAAACGTAGGTGTTCTAACCTTATACCTTTCAGGTTTTTCACTTCCATTAGACTTTACATAATGTATAAGCTCACCGCGGGGGGCTTCTACTCTACTAATGTGTTCGCCAAATGGTGGATTCAATCTAAGCCTAACTTTTACTGGTCCACTAGGCATATGTTTAATACAGTACCTAACCATGCTTATAGACTCGAATATTTCATCTACTCTAACTAAGATCCTACCGAAGGCGTCGTTAGTATCATATACTATCACGTTGAATGGGACTTCATCGTGAACAGCATATGGGTCATCTGCTCTAACGTCGTACTTCACGTTGGATGCTCTTAAAGTCGGTCCAACTGCACATAGTCTTACCGCTTCATCGGGTTTAAGCATTCCCACCCCTACGCATCTCGCAGCTATCGTTGGGTCTGTTTTACAGACCTTCTTATAGTACTTAGTCCTCTCCTCTATATAGTCCATAGCCTTTAAACACTTATCGCAAGTCTCAGGTTTGACATCCCTTCGAACGCCTCCGATAGTGTTTATAGCGGATGTAACCCTGTTACCAGTTATTTCCTCTATCAAGTCCATAACGATCTCTCGGTCTCTCCACACATACATAAACAACGTATCAAACCCTATTTCATGCGCTGCAACACCAAGCCATAGAAGATGGCTGTGAATCCTAGCAAGCTCTTCAACTAAAACCCTTATGTATAATGCCCTACTCGGTATTTCAACGTCATACAGCCCTTCAACGTTCTGGCAATAGCATAACGTATGAGCCACATTACATATACCGCATATTCTCTCAGCCAAGTATATGTTCTGTATGTAGTTTCTCTCCTGCATGGCTCTTTCAATACCCCTATGGGTATAGGATACATCTACGTCTGCGGCGACAACGTGCTCACCCTCTACTATGAGCTTTAAGAATAGTGGCTCCTTAAGAGCAGGGTGTTGCGGCCCTATAGGT
>JAWCKO010000042.1:1273-6403 GCA_038851915.1 Bathyarchaeia archaeon | reverse complement strand
CAAAAAACCTCTCGTATGAAGAACTAACACTCATTTTCACCGCCTCTAATGGGTTTGGGAGGTGTAGGTTGGCTTTCTTTTCTAAGCGGGTAAAATCCCTCAGGCCAGTCTTCAGGTAGAAGAATCCGATTCAAGTTCGGGTTTCCATTAAACTCAACTCCCAATAGGTCATGAACCTCTCTTTCATGGAAAGATGCTCCAGGCATTAGATCCACTATACTATCTACTACTGGTTTATCCTTAGGTACCCGTGTTCTGACACTTACAGTCAAACCTCTACCCAGATGAGGCATAACCTCTATCTCTTTACCAAAATCCGTGGAAGTTATTGTTTGAATATGTATAAAGCCCAACTTTTCAGCCAGAAACTTGACGACTTCTTTATAGTACTCTGGATGGATGGAAAAGAATATTCTACGCGGAGCTATTTTAAACTCTGAAACTCTATCTCCGAAGGCCTCTTTAAGCCTTGACACGACTTCTTCCTCCTTCATAATCTACCACCCAGCTTAGCTAATAATGCTGCAACTCCGTTTATTATCGCTTCAGGTTTAGGTGGGCATCCAGGTATATACGCATCAACTGGAAGAACGGCATCTAAACCTGGATACACATTGTAGCATCCTTGGAAAACCCCACCGCTACACGCACATGCACCTACGGCTACTACAAACTTAGGCTCAGGCATCTGCTCGTAGACCCTTATAAGTCTATCTCTAACCTGTCTGGTCACTGGGCCTGTAACAACCATAACATCTGCATGTCTAGGACTGCCTTTAAGTAGACATCCAAATCTCTCTAAATCATACCTTGGGGTTAAAGTTGCAAGAACCTCTATGTCGCAACCGTTACACCCTCCAGTGTTAAAATGTAAAAGCCAGGGGCTTCTTATTCGAGACCACGTAATAATGCCCATAGTATACACCCGATCCATCTATAGCATTCTATCTCGGCCTTAACGCATCCCCTTAAGTTAAGGACGCATTTAATTTAAACTTTATCATCAGTAATTTTGACTAAATCTACTTCCCTCCGTCTCCGCATCTGGATACTCATGATAAACGTTTTCCCAGGGTCTTTAAAGCTGTTTTCGTCAAATGAAGCGGAAAAGAAAAATAGTCGTATAATGGAGGAGATATAGGAGGTGATTATACTGGAGTGTAGAGTATTTATAGATGCGACTTCACCGATTGGGAGATTCGACAGAAGATGTTATGGACAATTCATAGAGCATTTGGGTGAGTGTATATATGGAGGCGTATGGGTTGGTGAAGATTCTGACATACAGAATGTAAGAGGATACCGTTTAGACGTTTTAGAAGCAGTTAAACAGTTGAAATGTCCCATAGTTAGATGGCCTGGTGGAAACTTCGCCAGCGGATACCATTGGCAGGATGGCATCGGACCTAGAGAAAAACGGCCTAAGCGATACGATATGGCGTGGGGTCAAGATGAGCCTAATACTTTTGGAACAGACGAATTCATAGATTGGTGTAATCTCGTAGGAACCGAGCCTTGGATAGTCGTTAATGCTGGAAACGGAACACCGGAAGAAGCGGCACATTGGCTGGAATACTGTAACTCTAATAGAAACACCTACTATGCGCAACTTAGACGTCAGTATGGGCATGCTGAACCGTATCGCGTTAAAATATGGGGGATAGGAAACGAACTGTATGGAAGGTGGCAGATCGGATTCTGCGTAGATGGTGTTGAATGCGCGAGAAGAACTGTAGAATTTGCAAACGAGATGAAAGCTGTCGACCCAGGGATTAAGCTTATAGCAGTAGGATGTGAAGACCCGGAGTGGAACATCGCTATGGTGAAAAATGCAGGAGAATACTTCGACTACTTATCTATCCACATCTATATTGGTGGGGACAAGCCCTATAGAGAACTTGTAGCCTATAGTGTAGACGTAGAAAGGAGGTTGAGAAACGTCTACGAGCTTATTCAAGACGTAAGGAGAAGGCACAATATTAAACGTGAAATAAGACTGGCTTTTGACGAGTGGAACGTTTGGTATTCAGAAGCAAAACCTCCGTTGCTTAGACAGATCACAAGCGTTAAAGACGCTGTTTTTACAGCAGGGGTTTTAAACTCCCTACATAAGTTGTGTAACGAGGTGCCTATCGCGGCATTTGCACAAACGGTGAACGTCATACCGTTGATAGTTACTTCAGATGATGGACGAATGGTTTTAACCCCTCAGTACTACGTATTTAAATTGTACGGTGAAAACGTTGGAGATTATGTTCTTCCAACGGTTGTAGATTCACAGCTTTACAAGTCAAGCGAGCTTAACCGTTATATTCCATTCATAGATACATCCGCTATGATTACTGAGGGCAGGAGGACTCTATACTTATACGTAGTCAATAGGCATGAGACAGAATACGCATATGTTCAGACGGCTTTCAAAGGCTTTAAACCTAGTGAAGGGAGCGTGAAAACAATCGCAGGGGAGAGTATTGAAGATAGAAATACTTTTGAAAATCCCCATGCCATAGGGGTTGAAGAGGGTAATGTTAAGATAGAAAATACCAAAGTCGACCTTAAACTTAAGCCCCACTCAGTTAACCTCGTAAAGCTTCAAGGTGAAACCAGAGATAGCATCGTTTGATTTGCACGATCACTATAGGCTTACATAAGAGACTTTGAGAAATCAAAATCTTTAAACTCTAGGAATATTTTTAAAATTAAAAGGCTTTCTAAGGATAAGGGTTATTGATGAAGGCTGTCATTTTAGCCGGTGGTCAAGGTAAGCGTTTAAGGCCTTTAACAAACGATATGCCTAAACCTCTGGTAGAGGTTGCTGGTAAACCTATTATAGTTCATCAGATCGAATGGCTAAAAAAATATGGAATTAGAGAATTCATAGTGACTGTTGGGTATCTTAAGGAAAAGTTTATAGATTATCTTGGTAGCGGCAGGAAGTATGGAGCCCATATATCTTACATTGTAGAGGAAGAGCCCTTAGGCACAGGCGGTGGACTTAAAAACGCTTTAAGTCTTCTCGATAAGGAGGAAATGTTCTACGTCGTCAATGGAGATGTGATAACAGACATAGATCCAACCAAACTCATAGGGATGTTGGACGGAAGCGTGATAGGAGCGATGGCTACAGTACCCCTACCTTCACCGTATGGAATAGTCTTCTCAGACAGTAGGGATTACATCATCCTCTTCCAAGAGAAACCCGTCATTCGAGACTACTGGATAAATGCAGGATTATATCTATTTAAACCTGAGGTGTTTAAATATCTACCGGATAGAGGAGACTTAGAGAGGGAGCTATTTCCAAAACTTGCAGATGTCAGAAAGCTTAAAACTGTGAAATATTACGATTTTACAATTTGGAGGAGTATAGATACCCTTAAAGACTTAGAAGAAGCTGAGAAAATAATTTTTAAAGAAAAAATATCAGACTAGTTTAAGACAATAATTACACACAACAAAAATGGTTTATATGCTTCCTTTGCTAGGTTTTCTGAGCTAATAGTTTCTTAAGGTTTGATGTGACACTACCACTGTGAAATTTGAATTAAGATTTTTGGGGTTCTAGAACTTTATTTTCCGTTTTTATTAATCAAAATCATGAGAATAAGTGCACTGAATTATTTTCAAATATATTACAGCTAAATTTTAAATTTCTTTAAAAAATCTTTATAAGATTAAAATAAGTAATTTATTATCAATGAGGATGAGAAAAATAGATTTTCGTTTAGGTTGCAGAAACCTCGCTCTTGAGGTTCCCCCCTTCTTCTTAAACTTTGAGAAGAGAAACTTCAGCTCTATTATGACTAGAGGAGAGCAGCAACTTAAATGTAGAAGATCCTTATTTTACATTTACATTTCTAGGGATAATCAACTCTCTAAACTTTTGCTACTTAAAGCTTTACACCCATCCCTTTATATTCCACATTCGTTTAAAGTAAATGAAGACATAGGCAGAGAGGAGGTTAACGGATTCATAGATTCTGTAAAGTATCTTGAGAAGAAGTGGAAATACGTCGACTCTGGTTTATGGAAGAGAAACTTCAACGGTTGTAGTGTTTACATGGTTGTAATAATAGGTGAAGATCGATGGACGATACGCCCTATTGTGTCTAAAGAATGTTTAAAAGGATATGGTGTGGAAATACCGGTTGACGCTGAAAGAGATAGAGACTTTTTAGAGGATCTTACAGAAGATGAAAAGACAGGTTTAGAAATTCATGAGCATGTTCAAAATAGGCATTTCCATTTTACGGTCTCCAATATTGAAAGATTCATAGAGTTGGTTAAAGAATGGGATTACTACTTTGCCAATAAAGAGATTTGGAAACAGAGCGTAAGGATAACGTGTATTGAGTAAATGGACTCTTAGATGTTTTATGCCTTCCCGCAGTCAGAGTAGACTCTTAGATGTTTTATGCCTTCCCGCAGTCAGAGTAGGTGGTTCAATCACTTAACAATTAAACCTTTAAGATTTTACTACGTATATTCTTCTTTTAGCAGAGTGGTTCTATATGGCTAAAATAGTATTTTTTGGCTCTGTAAGTGTAGTCTTTGCTAGTCGCCTACTTACAGACATAGTTTACCATCAAGAGCTTAGAGATTCTACAATATCTCTCATGGATATAGACGCTGAACGGCTTGAACTAATAACTCAGTTTGCACGCACGTTAGCCTCTAAATACGCACCCAACATGAAGATTGAATCTACTCTAAACCGTAGAGAGGCTTTGAAAGACGCCGACTACGTAATAATAATGATTCAAGTTGGAGGTCTTGAAGCCTTCGAACACGATATATATGTCCCATTGAAGTACGGGGTAAATCAGGAAGTTGGTGATACCCTTGGTCCTGGAGGGGTTTTCCGAGGCCTTAGAACGATCCCGGTTTTATTGGACATATGCTACGATATGGAAAACCTATGTCCTGATGCGCTTTTAATTAACTACGCTAACCCTATGGCGATTAACTGCTGGGCTATGAATAGAGCGACGAAGATTAAAAACGTTGGGCTCTGTCATAGTGTTCAAGGAACAGCTATGCAGTTGGCAGAGTATATAGATATTCCATATGGAGACGTTTACTACTGGGTTGCTGGAATAAACCATCAAGCTTTCTTCCTAGAGTTTAAGT
>JAWCKO010000042.1:0-1263 GCA_038851915.1 Bathyarchaeia archaeon | reverse complement strand
GTACAAGGGTGAAGATGCGTATCCGCTTCTATGGGAGGCTATGGGGAGGAAAGAAATCTACGAAAAGGATAAAGTTAGATTTGAAATGATGAAGTATTTAGGCTACTTCATAACGGAGTCAAGCCATCATTTAGGCGAATATGTTCCATTTTTTAGAACGACTGAAGAGAGGCGTAAGATGTACTGTGAACCGAGATGGTTTTATTTAGAGATATGTAAAGAAGCGTGGAAACCACATTTCGAACGTATCAAGAGACAAGTGCGAGGTGAAGCGCAGATAAAACTTACTAGATCGCACGAGTATGGTATAGACATCGTATACTCTATGAACACTGGTAAACCGTGCCGTATAAATGGCAATGTTGAAAATAAATGGTTGATAACGAATCTTCCAAATGGTTGTTGTGTTGAAGTCCCATGCTTAGTCGATGAAGGTGGTATACATCCGTGTCACGTAGGCGATCTACCGCCTCAATGTGCCGCCTTAAACAGAACAAACATAAATGTTCAAGAGCTTGCCGTTAAAGCCGCTCTAGAAAAGGATAGGAATGCAGCTTTACAAGCAATAATGTTCGACCCATTAACATCAGCCGTGCTAACACCTAGAGAAATCGAGAGAATGGTTGATGAAATGTTTAAAGTTGAAGCTAAATGGGTTCCATTTTAAACTAATGTTCGTTTTGCTCTGTTAGTTAAATGGTTTGGTCCTCCACTCTCCCTATTTTATTTTTCAGGGCTCTCTAAAATTGTAAAAATTGATTGTAAAAGCCCCCGGTATTTCGATACGTTCTAGTTTGCTAGAAAAGCGTTCTTTGCCCCCTCTTCTCTAAAGGTTGTTGGGAAACCTTCAGATCTTCCTCTCCGTATCCAAAGATGCTGAGGATTCTAAGTATAGCTGGTATTATTTGGTTCTCGATGTAATATCCGTAGTCCACATCTTCCGGTTTAACAAATTGATATGGTTCAACTCTATCGTAAAGTCTACCCGTACCTTTAACTATAATTGTTCCCACTTTATCGCCAGGCCCTATATTCCAACCCATATCTGCAAGTTTTTGAGCAGCTCTTACGTGAGCGGTTTTTACTTTGTAATCTTCCGCTGTCTTCGTTAAAGTCTTCCATATGATGAGTTCCATAATAGAGACTTTACCTGCTTCAACTTCGCTTAGCATTTTTCTAGCCTCCTCAAGAGCTTGTTTCGCAGAGCCGGTTTCGAGAACAATTCTAACAACTTCCCGCTGGATTTTCTTGGCAACTTCAGGC
>JAWCKO010000041.1:0-9500 GCA_038851915.1 Bathyarchaeia archaeon | reverse complement strand
AGTATATAAATTGAAATCTTCAATCCCACGGTATAATAGTAGACTTTGGAGCACCATGCCATCCTAAGCCGTCGGTAAGAGGTATAATAACGGCTTCAAGAACATAATACTGCACAACAATAGCCACGCTCATGATAACAGTGTGAAAAAGGCTGAACAATTAAACCCGGTAAAACTCAAACATTTCCCTTTTCTCCCATACCCTAAAGCGTTAAAGAAAAAATAGGGGATTTTCCCATGAAACGTTTAAATACCTGTTAAAGTAGTATGCTATTCACTATGCCCGGTGAATTCTCCGCTAGATCGCTTAAAAATAAGAGGAAAAAGTTCAAGTGGAGCTATAGATACTATAAGCGTAAAATGCTTGGCCTAGATATAAAAGCAGATCCACTTGAAGGTGCACCTATGGCTAGAGGTATAGTGCTTGAAAAGGTGGGAGTAGAATCTAAGCAACCCAACTCAGCCATAAGAAAGTGTGTTCGCATCCAACTTATAAAAAATGGACGGGTTGTGACTGCTTTCTTACCTGGTGATGGGGCTTTAAACTTCGTAGATGAGCATGATGAGGTTTTAATTGAAAGCATCGGGGGAACAAGAGGTAGATCTATGGGTGATATACCGGGTGTCAGGTTTAAAGTTATAGAAGTTAATGGTGTCCCTCTGAATAGACTTATAATTGGAAAAGCTCAAAAGCCGACCAGGTGATTTTAGGAGGAAGATGAAATGTCTGAAGGGGTTAAGCTTTTTGGAAAATGGTCGTATGAGGAGGTTGAGGTTAAAGATCCAAGTCTTAAATCGTACATATGCCTTAAACCAGTTCTGTATCCTAAAACCGGCGGCCGACATGCACATAAATCATTTGCTCGAATAAATACTCCCATCGTTGAAAGACTTGCAAATCAACTTATGCGTCCAGGTGAAAACGGTGGTTTGAAAGTGAAAGCTTTAAACATTGTGAGAAATGCATTTGAAATAATCCACCTTAAGACTGAGAGGAATCCACTTCAAGTTTTAATCAAAGCTTTAGAGAATGCCGCTCCTTGTGAAGATGTTACACGCGTTGCCTATGGAGGCATAGTGTATCATAGAGCTGTTGATGTAGCCCCATCTAGAAGGCTAGATTTAGCTTTAAGATTTATCGTGGATGGTGCTAGACTTAAAGCCTTCAGTAATCCTAAAACCATAGATGAATGTTTAGCCGATGAGATAATAAACGCAGCTGAAGGATCGCAAGACTCATACGCAATACAGCGTAAAGATGAACTTGAACGTATAGCATTAGCGTCAAGGTAGTATACCTTCAACTCTCTAACCGTAGCCGTAGACTTTTCTCTAAATGCATTTTTAGGGAGAATCGGATAGATAGTCTTAGAATTAGAGGAGAAAAGTAAAAGAAAACCCTCAGACTAAAACTTTTTATAACGGATGATTGAGTTAATCTTTAGAAAGGTGGTTATTGTATGAGTCAGAAACCCCATTTAAACTTAGTAGTCTGCGGACACGTAGATCATGGTAAGAGCACTCTAACAGGACATATGTTGTACTTATCGGGTGCTGTAAATGAAAGGACGATAAGGGAATATGAGGAGCAGGCTAAAGCCTTAGGTAAGGAGACGTTCAAATATGCTTGGGTTTTAGATACTCTCAAAGAAGAGAGAGAAAGAGGGCTGACGATAGACTTAGAATTCGTTAAATTCGAAACCGATAAGTTCTTCTTCACGATCATAGACGCTCCGGGACATAGAGACTTCATTAAAAACATGATTACTGGTGCCAGTCAAGCAGATGCTGCGTTGCTAGTGGTTTCAGCTAAAACTGGTGAATACGAAACTGGAATACAACCAGGCGGGCAGGCTAGAGAGCACGCATTCCTACTGATGACCTTAGGTGTCCGTCAGATGGTTGTCGCCATAAATAAGATGGATGATGTTACTGTCAACTGGAGTCAGAAGAGGTTTGAAGAGTGTAAAAATGGAGTAATTAGGCTTTTAAAGACAATTGGATATAATGTTGAGAAAATACCGATAGTACCCGTTTCAGGATGGACTGGAGATAACATAGTTAAACTGAGTGAAAGAATGCCGTGGTATAAGGGGCCAACTCTCCTACAATCTTTAGATGTATTCGAAGTCCCACCTAAACCGGTAGATAAACCTTTGAGAGTACCAATTCAAGACGTGTACACAATAACTGGTGTAGGTACTGTTCCAGTTGGGAGAGTAGAGACGGGGGTCTTAAAAGAGGGGCAGACCGTGGTATTTATGCCATCTGGCGCTAAAGGCGAGGTTAGATCTATTGAGACGCACCACGTTAGAATTAAAGAGGCATATCCTGGCGACAATATAGGCTTTAACGTTAGAGGCGTTTCGAAGACTGATATTAAAAGGGGAGATGTCGCTGGGCCAGTCGATAATCTGCCTACAGTAGCTAAAGAGCTCATAGCTAGAATAATAGTAGTCTATCATCCCACTGCCATAGCAGTAGGATATACGCCAGTAATGCATATACACACTGCTCATATCCCATGTAAATTCGCCGAATTGATTAGGAAGATAAACCCTAGAACTGGTGAAACGATTGAAGAAAATCCATCATTCCTTAGAACAGGCGAATGCGCAATTGTAAGACTACAACCTTTAAAACCTGTCGTAGCCGAAGAATACACAGTTATCCCTCAACTTGGCAGGTTTGCAGTTAGAGACATGGGTACAACAATCGCAGCAGGCATAATCGAGAAAATAACTGTAAAAGGACCATAGTAGATTAACATAAGAAACACTTCGGTTTTATTTTCCAATATTTTCTTCTTAGTTAAAAGCCTGGGGGTTTACTCTGTGAGGGTTAAAATCCCTAAGTCCTTTCTGACCATAGTTTTCATAGGAGTATCGTTATACTTGAGTTGTGGAGGATTATATGTGTTGATTGAGGGGAGAGAGGAGAGCATCGTAAACCAGCCTTGGGTTGTAGTACAATGGGGGCAATCTCAAAGGATATCTATAACCATCCCAGGGTTGAGGAGTCAAACGTTGGGTGAAGGCTACATCGTAGGCATTATACTCACGATATCCGCGCTAGGACTTTCTATGCCCTATCTGTGTTTAAAATTTAAAGTAAACGTAAAAACAATGAGAGGTGTAATTATAGCGTCTACGATTCTTCTACTTGTATCTGCATATTTAATTTTCAGTATATACTTCTCCAAGTATTGGGGTGCACCATGGCCTTAAACTTCTTCAAGTCCCCCAGGAGTGATTAAAACGACGGCTGAAGCTTTTTTACCTGTAAGCTCATTCTTCTCAATACTTATCTTCCTTAGATTAGGCTTACCCGTTAGCTCCATCTTAATGACTATTGGAGACCAGAATTTTAAAACTCTACTGGCAACGGGTTCCAAGCACCCTTTCTCTAGACTTCTAGCTTGACTTATAGATAGACAAACCACGTTAAATGTTTTCGCCGTTTTACTTAAATAAGCCATTTGTCTATTAAGCTCCCTATTAAGACCGAAGGAGTCTTTAGTTTCTGAAAGTTCGATTCGATACAGTTTCGTAACTGAATCTAGAATTATTAACCCTACACCACCGCTGATATATCGTTCAAGAGATTCTACTATATACGTCTGCTCGCTAAATGATGTGGGACGTAATATTGCTATTCTTTGTAAGGCTTCATCGCTGAGATTCTCATCCATTTGTAAAAGCCTATTAGAGCTAAGCCTTTCATCAGAATCGATATATATTGTCTTAAAACCTTTTAAAGCAGCTTTAACAGCCGTTTGAAGAGCTAACGTAGATTTACCTGAACTAGCTTCACCATAGATAAGCGTTATACTAGTTCTAGGGAGTCCTCCTCCAAGCACCGCATCCACTGTTCGACAACCCGTTGGTAGACTCAGAGAAAAAACGCCTCCTATAAGTCAGTAGTATTTCTTCTTAAAATTTAGCTTTTATCATCCATTGTAGTATTGTGAAAAGATAAATTTCTCCTTTGTCTAATAGTGTTATGAGCGATTGCTATGGAGAAGAGTAGACCCAGACGTTTTGAAGCCGAAGCCGAGGAATGTTTACTGATAGGTGGTCCAGCTCAATTGAAAATACTTGAAGGTAGAGTTGAAGCATTAGGAGTTGAGCTAGGTAAAGGGGGGAGAATCGTCGTAAGAGTTTTCAGAGCAATACCTATAAGAACGATTGAGAAAAGCCTTCTTGAAGTAGAACATGGCATCAATGGGTTTATTGAACAGATAGATGAGCCATATCCTGCCGACTGGGTACAAACAGTCGATAGAGTCTCCAAGGTCAAAGGCGTCGTTTTGATTATAGGAGCCGTAGATGTTGGAAAATCCACCCTATGTGCTCTCATCACTAACCGTATGCTTTCAAAGGGTTTAAAAGTTGGCGTTATAGAGGGGGATGTCGGCCAAGCTGAGATAGGCCCTCCAACAACTGTAAGTCTTGCTATACCCAAAACACCATCGCCTGACTTATTCAAGCAAAATCCTATAGCTTCCGAGTTTATCGGATCTACTAGCCCTATGGGTTTTGAAGAGGAAATCGTAGAAGCTATACTTAAACTTAAGAGTGGGGCTGAAAGTTTAAACGTAGATTTAATAGTAGTGAATACAGACGGTTGGATTGATGATGAAAAAGCTGTGGAGTATAAAATTAAATTAGCTGAAGCATTAAAACCTTCAATCATAATCGTTCTTTGCCATGAAGGGGGGCTTGAAGAACTTAGAAGGCGGATTTCTGAGAAATTTAATGTCCTTATGGCTCCGCAATTAGCTAAAGCTAGGAAGAGAAGTAGGGAAGCTCGGAAAGAGCTGAGAGAGCTTAGCTATCAGAAAAACTTGAGAGGAGCTACTATAAGATCAATACCTATAAGCTGGATTAGAATTTTAAACCACGATTTAGGTACGGGAGTGATCCTAAGCGATGATAGGTTTAAGAAGCTCAATGAACAGCTTAACGGAGGACTAATTTACGGAGAAGAAACACCCAATGGTTTACTCTTAGTCTTGAATGAAAAATTTGCTTCTAAGGATCATGTAAAAAGAGTATTTGAAAATCAGAGTCGATCGGTAAGCGTCATGTGGCTTGGGTCGGAAAGAGGATTAATAGTTGGCTTGTATGATAAGGAGGGGAAGTTTATTGGCATAGGTGTTATAGAGGAAATAGATTATAAAAGGAGGATTTTAAAGATCCATACACCATGTCAACAAACGGTGGGAATGATAAAGCTAGGTTGCATTAAACTTTTAGAATCTTGGAAGGAAGTCGAAAAATTTCCCAGCTGCCCTTTAAAGCCCTTGAAACTAAATACGCTTCAATAACTTTGCAAGATCATCTACAAGGTCTACCGTATTTTGATTCTACGTCTTTAATGCGTTTAAAACTCCTCTAGCAATTGTAATGGGTAATGTATCTCTGTTGGCAAGGGAAACTTTAACCATGATGGGGCTACTACTATTTAAAAGGTCTATTAACGGGCCACTAATTCTATGGTGTAAAACAGCTATTAACAGTTTAGAGCTTTTAATTATGTCTACGACTGTGTCACAGAACAGTCGGCTTTTAAGCTCCATAGGCCCTACCTCATCTAAAGCTATAATAGGCACACTTTCACTTAATAGGGCTCTCCTTAAAGCGTCAACCCCTATGTTTTCAAGGTCTTCTATATTAACACTATACTTGCCAACTTTGATAGAAGTTTTGAGGTCTACGTTCGCCAGCCATCCCCATCGACCACTTTCCAAATCTTCAACTTTAAAGCCGATTCTAACACCCCCTGCTCTAACCTCTCGACAAATCATACCTCCAACCCGTAGACCCTCAGCTTTAAGTATTTGAATGGTCTTCAATAAGACCGTAGTTTTACCTATACCAGGTGGTCCAGTTATGAGGAATCTTTGAGACATCAAGCTTTTCTAAGACTTTAGAAAAGTTCTTAAAGTTAGCTATATAGGGGGAAACTGTTTCAGTGTATAAAGGAGCTGATAAGCAGATGGGATACGTAAACGAGGAGGATGTGAAACAGGAGCTTATAGAGGTAATGAAGATCATGCACGATAAAGGCTTGATGACAGGCATAGGGGGGAATGTTTCATATAGGATGTCTGAGACCGACGAAGTTTGGATAACACCTTCCGGACTATATAAGCCCAAGTTAAACGCAGAGGATCTCGTTAAAATAGACTTAGATGGTAATTTGTTGGAGGGGGTCTATAAACCTTCTATGGAGTGGCCCATCCACGCGTCGATATATAAACGGCGGGTTGATGTAAACTGTGTTCTCCACTGTCATCCACCTTATGCAACCGGTCTCATATTGGCTGGTGTAGAGTTTAGACCTATAACTTTGGAGGCTGCTCTAATGATAGCTAGAGCACCCATAGTTCCCTTTATATATCCTGGAACAAAAGAGTTAGGTGAGGCGGTGGCTGAAGCCGCTATGGGTAGTCGTGTTATACTTCTTCAAAACCATGGCGCTGTGACGCTGGGCTACGATATTTATGAAGCAGTAACAGCCATGGAAATTCTAGAAGAATGTGCAAAAATGACTTTTGTAGCTAAATGCATAGGTGTTAAACCAGCTGAAATATCTGAACGGGATATTGAGCTTCTAAGAAAACTCTATAAGCTTTAAATGTCAAACCATAGCGGCTACGCAAGATAAGTGACGTTTTCAGAATCAAATCCTTTAATAAATTCTATATTTTTAGGCCTCATTCTGAAGGGACGGTTCAGGTCTTCATCCAGCTCTCTGAACGACTGAAGAACCGACCTTAGACCATACTTAGATATTTTAGTTGCCAGATGCTCTTCGCCAAGATTGTTTTTACAGATCATATAGGCAAGCTCATTAGCATAAACCTCATCATAACCCAGCGAATGAAGATATTCATGTAACAACACCTCGAATATGTAACTTTTAAGCATATTCTCATCATTTGCCTCCCGTTTAAGTTTTTCAATAAGCTTCCGGTTTAAAACAATGAGGTTGGGGGAGTAGTATGCAGCTACCGCAGATGGCATATCCGATAAACCGAGCATTAGACCTACTCTACGCCTACCCAAAGTCTTATACACAGCCTTCTTAACTAAGAGGAAAATGTCGTTAAATTCACGGCTTCTATTCAATTGATCAGCTATAGACATGGTCTCAACTGAGAAGAGACAGCTTCTCTATTAAACCTTACTCGCCTTTTAAGACTAATAGTACATGGAAGATTCTACTACTATTGTTGGATCTATACGCTTGATCAATGCAGCTATTTTATTGAAATTCCTTTTAAATTCCTCTTCATTCCACTTAAAACCTGCTACA
The DNA here is from genome assembly GCA_038851915.1 of Bathyarchaeia archaeon. Lineage (GTDB taxonomy): Archaea > Thermoproteota > CALKCG01 > B24 > B24 > DTBU01. Next base: position 2,177 of record JAWCKO010000041.1, on the reverse strand, counting down.
ACAGCTAAATTACGTGAAGGCATTAGCTGAATGAATGCTATGAAGTATCCACCTCTTACGAATTATTCGTAAGCATGCATTCTAACACCATAACCTTCTTCTTTCAGAGAATTTAGCAGTTTAAGTCTACCAGTTTGCGATTCAAAGGTTCTACTCATGTTTGCCTCCGTTTAGAGTCCACTTGACTCCTTCCACTTCCTATAGGTTGAGTAGTCTACATACTGACGTTTCGGATTCTTTATTTGCGAAAGTACAGGTACAGACCTCTCCCGTTTTTCCTCGACCCTCTCAGTTACCGTGAAGATATATGCATCGCTACCAGCACCAGACCCGTAACTAACCATTAAAATTCTACATCCAGGCTCGGCAATGTCAAGTAATGCCGCTAAGGCCGTTGGACTTGACCCGGAGTATAGATTACCTATGTACTGTACCACGAGGCTTGGTTTAATTTGATCCATAGAGAAGCCTGCGTCTAAAGCGGCCTTAACGGGAAATTTTAAATTGGGAGAGTGTAGAGCAATGTAAGATATGTCGCCTGGTGTTAGCCCAGACTCCTTTAATACGCCTTTTATGGCTGATACTATATGCTTAAAGTAGGCTGGTTCCCCGGTAAACCTCCCTCCATGCCTAGGATACTTCTCACCTTCCCTCCTATAGAAGTCTGGCGTATCAGAAGTATATGATACATAATAGTCAAGCGTAGCTATTACGTCTCTCTTACCGAATATGTATGCTGCAGCTCCAGCCCCAACAGTATAATCTAATGGATCCCCAGGAGCCGCTTGAGAATTATCAGCTCCTATAACCATTACGTATTCCCCTCTGAATACAGGAGATTCAACCAAGGCTACGGCATCTACGAATAAATCTGTGGCGGCTTTACATGCAAATTGCGTATCCAATCCACTGGAGAAGAAGCCATCTTCATACGGTTCCCCGAGCTTCAAAGCCTGGATAACCGTTGAAGTTGAAGGTTTAACAGCGTATGGTGTAGACTCAGAACCCACGTAACACTTCTTAATATAACGGCCGTCTAAAGCCGCATGTATTAGAGCTCTTCTACCTGCTTCTACGGCAAACGTCGCTGCATCTTCATCTGGAAAAGGTACTGCTCTCTCTAGGATTCCTGCACCTAAAGAGGGGTCTTCATTTTTAATTCTAAATTTCGGTATGTATATTCCGTAGCCTACTATACCAGGTCTCTCAGATTTTTCAGATGGTTTTAAAGGCTTATAGTCTTTAGCCTCATAATAATCGTCTGTAAATGAGAAGACTAGGCTTGAATAGTATATTAGACCATCTTCACCGTCGACGTAAAGCCTCCTAAACCTAGGCACCACCTCCATACCTATGAATTCCGATACATCGACTTCTGAGTCGTTTAACACAAAATCCGTGATTCTACCGGGGACTTTAACCTCACCATTAAAGTCGATGACACCAGTTATGAATGAGCCTAAGTATGAAAACTTATTTGTAGGTCTTCTTATGACGGTTCCAGCATAGAACAGCCCCCTACAGTAGAAGTAGTCTTCGTAAGTCATCCTACTTTTCCGCCCTTCAATATCGCAGAAAGGTTTAGGTGGAAAGTACCTTCTACCGCAGATTTCACATCTGCTTACTCGAATATTATAGTCTACCGTAATTTTTCTTCTAGTTATAGGTTCACTCATAGTTCAACCTCCCTAGCTAATACATGTACATTTGCTATTCCACCACTACCGCCTATGTTGTGACATAAAGCATATTTGATGCCGCCTTCAACATCAACCTGGTTTTCATTCGCTTCGCTTCTCATCTGTTTAAAGCATTCATAGATTTGCCTAAGCCCTGTGGCGCCGACTGGATGTCCATCAGCTTTAAGTCCCCCGCCGACGTTTACGAATACTTCCCAACCATCTCCAACATACGGTATATGTTTTGAACCGCTGAATGAGTCTATACTCTCGTATATCCCTTTCCAACCTGCACCTTTACTATAGAAGCCTGAATCCTCCATAAATAAACACTCTTCTATTGTAAAACAGTCATGAGCTTCAGCTACATGGATGTCTTTAAGCGTTATACCCGCCTCTTTTAAGGCTTTGCTTACGGCAAGCTTGGTAGCCCTGATCTCTAAGGTGGATATTCTGCTGAATAATGACACATGGTCAGTAGCTTGTTGAGATGCAACT
>JAWCKO010000040.1:5068-9587 GCA_038851915.1 Bathyarchaeia archaeon | reverse complement strand
ACAGATACCATTAGAAGATGTATCTCTTATGGAGTGGAGAATAGAAACATTTTCATCTTGGACTTAGCCCACAGCTACATCCATAAGGCAATAGATCTTTTGAAGAAATCGAGAAATTGTGAGATATATTGCGATATATTAGAGCTTTTAACAATAGCTAGGAGAGAATCGGCTCCTGCAACGTTATATAGGCTGGCATATGAAATGTCTAGAAAAACAACATTTGAAAAGTAGATTTCAATTTAAACTTCTTTAAGCTTAATCTTCCCTCTTAAATCGTCTAGTTGAGTCTTCAGAAGAGCCTCTACTTCCCCCCTCTTAACACTTGTGGTTGTACCTTTGGCTGTACAGCATACGGCTCCTGAAGCTGAGCCGAAGATAAGTCCATCAACAATTTTTTCGACCGTGTAGTTCTCCAAGTTTTTTCAACCGTGTAGTTCTCCACTTGGTCTGGCTCTTCGACAAGTTTGAAGATTAAACCAGCGCAGAAAGCATCCCCCGCGCCTGTAGGGTCGACAACGTTTACCTTGAAAGCTGGCATCTCTATAAGCATATTTTTGAATATTGCCATTAACCCTTTATCCCCCATCGTTATTATTGGAAACTTACAACCGAGCCTCTTCAAAGACTTTAAAGCGTTAAGCGCATTTTCTTCACTCGTGATTTTAGACGCCTCTAAAAGATTGCAGTGGAAAATATCGCAGTGTGCTATAGCTTCTCTGAAGAAGCTCCAATCCTTTCCATATGGAGCCACTATATCTAGAAACGTCAACGCTCCAATGCTTCTAGCTCTATCTAAAACCTCCGGTAGTTCATAGTCAAATCCTCCAAGCATACCTGCTCCTCCGATGTAGAATACTCTAGGTTTAAGTTCCTCAACAATTTCTTCGACGAACTTCCGATCTAGGAAGAGGTTTGAGCCAGCGTCAACGTGGAATCGTCTATCTTCCCCTTTGACGACAAGTATGAGGTTTTTCGACGTAAGTGTATCAATTCTCTTAAGTCTAACCTTAACCCCTCTTTCCGTTAAAAACCTCTCCACAAAATCTCCAAAAACATCTCTACCAACTACAGATGCCAAGTGTACACCTCCAAATTTAAGCCCAAGTTGGACGAGGTCGATCGATACGTTACCCGCATGGCCCCCAAGGGTTACAGCTATCCCACTTGGAACGTATAGAAGTTCTCCCTCCTCTGCGATATGAGGAAGTTCAGCAGCTATTATGTCTACAACGAGTATACCTGTTGTTAAAACGAGCAAAACAATCACCCGCCGATTTCTCAATATTATTATCATTATATTACTTAAGGATAAGCTTTGTAAACCGTAGAAAATCCACTCATCAATCGATAGATGGAGTATCTTATTGCGTAGGCTCCCAAACTACATTTAACGGCTTAACGCCTCTAAACGCCTTCAGAATATTTTCAACACAGAATTCTGCGGCTTCTGTGAAGAAGTTTATAGACCAGCTTGCTTGATGAAGGCTTAATTGAACCTTCCTAACGTTAAGCATAGGATGGTTCTTCGGAACTGGCTCTAAACTCCATACATCTATGTGCGCCGATCTTAATCTACCACTTTTAACAGCCTTACGTAGTGCTTCCTCATCTATAACTGCTCCTCTAGAGGTATTTACAAGTATGGCGTTCCGCTTCATGATATTTAATTCACGCCACCCAATCATATGCCTAGTCTCCCCGGTCAAAGGAATATGAAGTGTAACTACGTCTGAGACTTTGAGCAGTTGATCAAGCTCTCCAACTCTTTCAACACCAGCCTCCTTAACGATTTCATCTGAAATGTAAGGATCATATACCGCGATTTTTACTTTAAAAGGTTTAAGAAGCATAGCGACCTGCCGCCCTATTCTACCGAAGCCAATTATACCTACAACTTTACCAGTCAGTCTTTCAGACAATACTTTAGGTCCATCGCTCCATTTGGCGTTTCTAGCCATGCGGTCCCTCTCTCTAATCCTATGGAGTATTGAGAGAATAGCTGCCAAAGTAAACTCTGCCACATCTAAACTGTTTATACCAGGTATATTGCAGACATATATTCCTCTGCTCTTACATAGTTCCACGGGGATGTTATCAACGCCAACTCCAAACTTCTGAATAATCTTAAGACTCTCCGTCTTCTTAGTAGGTTTAGTCGGTATTTTTGAATCTGCTACGATGACTCCATCGAACTCTAACAGTTTATCCTCGGGTACAGACTCATAGAAAACTTTTGACACTTCAACTTCTACGCTAGAGTTTCTCAGAAGCTTAACCATTTTCTCATGCATAGGTATTGGCTCTGTTATGTAGACTCTAAACTGCTTCAAGCTTCAACACCTAGTGAAAATATTTTCATTCTCAGTTTAAGGTTTAACGTTAAATACCTGGTTTTATCTAATATGGGTTGGAGGGATTTAAATCCCTACCTGTGAAATCTGCGGTGGAAATGTGCCAATACTCGTTAGGGTTCTGATAGAAGGCGCTGAAGTCTCAGTATGTAGAGATTGCAGCAGACTTGGAAAACCCGTTAAAGTCACCGCTATTTCAAAGTCAAAGGCTCCAAGTCAATCTACATCCACGGCAAGTGTTCAAATACCTAAACTTCAAAAACCCCTAAAAACCCCAAGTAGGGATATTGAGAAAACAATCGAGTCTTACAGTCTAGTTGAAAACTACGGCCTCTTAGTTAAGAACGCTAGAGAACGTATGGGTTTATCCCACGAAGAACTCGGAGTTAAAATCGGCGAAAAAGCTTCAGTTATACGTAAAATAGAGCAGGGTAAACTTAAACCAGATAATGTGTTGGCGAAAAAGCTTGAACATTTTCTCAAAATCAAACTTTTAATACCGTCAAAAGAGATCAAGATTGTAAGCGCTCCTAAAGTTGAAGATAAACAGGGTTTAACTATAGGGGATCTTCTTAAAAAGGGCGAAGGGGAAGCATGAGGAGCTTATGTTTCAAGTAGGAGACTGCAAATTAAACGTATAAAACCGCCTCGTTGGGGTGGTCTAGTGAAAATCTATGTGCTCAGGTTTGGACATAGATCTGCGAGGGATAAACGTACAACTACCCACGTCGGGTTAATAGCTAGAGCACTTGGAGCAGACGGCATAATCATATCTGGAGATAGAGATGATAAAGTTGTTAAAAGCTTGGAGAAAGTTGTTGAATTATGGGGAGGAGCTTTTGAAGTCCAATACGTTGAAGACTGGTATGGCTTAATTAAACGCTTTAAGAGGGATGGGTGGGAAGTAATACATTTAACTGTCTATGGGCTTCCAATACAGGATCTTATAGATTCCATAAGAGGCTCGGATAGAAATAAACTAGTAATAGTTGGTGCCGGTAAAGTTCCAAGGATTGTCTATGAACTTGCAGATTGGAATGTAGCGGTTTCCTCCCAACCGCATTCTGAATGTGGAAGTTTAGCTGTTTTCCTAGATAAATTTTTCCAAGGCAGAGAGCTGTCAAAGGAGTTTGAAGGGTGGAAGCTTAAAGTCATACCTCAGACCAGAGGGAAAAAGGTCGTTAGAGCGGGATCGTGAGGAGGTTTAAAAATTGAAGACTGGTATAGTCTTAGCAGGTGGATATAGCAAGAGGCTTGGAGAGGTTAAGGCCTTAGCGCACTTAAACGGGAAACCCATGATAGTCTATGTAGTTGAGCAGTTAAAACCTCTAGTAGATGAGCTTATAGTAGTTGTTAAAAAGCTTAGTAAAAGTATGGAGGAAGTCTTAGAAAACTATGGAGTATGCATATGTGAAGATTCCCTTCAGATTCAAGCCCCTCTCGTGGGGCTTCTAACCGGGTTTGAAAACTCAAACTCTGAGTACGCCGTAGTTTCACCATGCGATTCACCGTTGGTCGATGCAACAATCATACGTAGGCTTTTCGAAGAAGCTTTAGGTTTCGACGCTGCTATCCCGATGTGGAATAACGGATTCATTGAGCCATTGCATTCAGTCTACAGAGTTAAACCATGCATAAAGGCTTCTAAACGCGTTGTAGAGGAGGGCTTCCTAAGCGTTAGAGCAATGATAGCGAGATTAAGTAGAGTACGGTATGTAAAAGCTGAAGACCTTGGAAATCCTAAACACTTCCTAAATCTAAATACAGTTGAAGAGTTTGAAGCATCCGCAGTTTTACGATAAGACTAAAGTGAAGAATATGCGAAATGAACCGCGCTATATGTCTGAAAATCTATCCATTATGTTTCAACGATCCTAACGTAGAATGTTCGGAGGAATTTACTTTTTACAGTATTCTCTTACCGGGCAATCTACACATCGCTTCTTTTTACAAAACTCTAAATTTAATCTTACGAGAGCCGACTCGTAAGGTTCTACATTCTCTAAACCTATACGTTGAGCCGTTTCCACAGCCATCTTAGACGGTTTAGGCTTAGCTTTATCCCATATACCTCTAAGCTCTCTTAGGAATATGTTTACTGCAACTGGACCAACACCTTTAAACGTTTGCAGCATCCTCTCAAGATCTTCCGGACCGCTTGCTTT
>JAWCKO010000040.1:1509-5058 GCA_038851915.1 Bathyarchaeia archaeon | reverse complement strand
TCTAGACTTCCATATTTTGTTTTAAGCTCCTCCATTATTTTCATAAGGTTTGAAGCGGTTGAGAAATCGTATCTAACATAGCCTCCTGAATCAAGTACTTCAACTAAACGCCCCCATCCAGCTTCGAGTATCCTCTCAGGCGTTGTAAGTCCCTCTTCAATAAAACGACGGTAGGTTCTCTTAGCAATATCGGCAGATATTCTCTTAGCAAAAAGAATGGATGCTAAAAACCATTTAAATCTATCTTCAGGTCTAGTTAAATCTAAACCCAACTCTTCAGAATATCCTTTCAGCCTTGAAACCGCATCTTCAATCTTCATGGAAATAGCCTCGTACGATATACATTAGGTGATTACAATATTTTCCTTAAAAGTTTAAAGTTAACCGTCCATCTGGCTACAGTTTAAAAAGATGATTATTCCGAGGTCTATTAAAAATAGATACATAAATTAACTGATGAAGCAACGTTTTTAACCTTGTCTTAAAATGTTTGGTTAGAGTATGGTCTATAATAATCCTTGGAGCTTATTCCTAGTTGAGACACATGGCGTTTTGGAAAAAGCCTTTAAACTAGCCTATCCAGAGCTTGAAGTGAAGATTCAGCTCGATAAACCCCCATCTAAAGAATATGGAGATTTAAGCTGCTCAGCCTGTTTAAGCCTCGCTAAGAAAATCTCAGTTAAGCCAATGGAGATGGCAGAGGCCGTCCTCAAACATGTATCCTTGGAAGGTTCAATTTTCATAGAGAAAATTGTCGTCAGCAAACCAGGCTACTTAAACGTATACTTAAAGCGTTCCCTAATGGTAGGTGAAGCTTTGAAGTCTGCTTTAACGCTTAAAGACGGATGGGGATATGTTAAAACGGACAAGCCTCTTAGAATAGTTATAGAGCATACTAGCGTTAATCCAATACACCCTATAACAATCGGGTCGCAGTTGGACATGTTAGAAACACTTTCCTAGGAGATTCTTTAGCTAGAATCCTCAGCGCCAGAGGACATAGTGTTTCAAGACGCTTTTATATTGACGATGTTGGCGGTCAAGTAGCGCTCTTAGCCTACGCATATAAACTAGCTGGTGATACGATACTAAAGCTTGATGTGAAACCCGATCACGCCATAGGTAGAGTTTATACGACTATATCTGCTTTAGTGGAGATTAGAAAGCTTAAGAATAGAGCTGAAAACCTTAGAAAATCAGGTAAATATGATGAAGCTAGACGGGTGGAAGACGAGCTTTCAGATTGGATAGGGATATTATCAGAAGTTGAGAAGAAGAACTCAAACATCCTCCAAATGTTTTTAAACGGTATGAAGTCTTCAGATCCAGAGGAGGAAGTTAGGGAAATTCTCAAAGCTTACGAGCTTGGATCTGAACAGGCTAAGCAATTGATCAGGCCGATGGTTGAGAAGTGCCTTGCAGGGTTTAAGGAAACTCTTGAAAGAGTAGATGTTTCGTTCGACTTCTGGGATTGGGAGAGCGAAGTCGTCTGGTCTAGTGTCGTTAGAAAAGTTTTAAATGGACTTATGAAAAGCGGCTACGTTAAGTTTGAAAATGACGTACCTGAATTTGAAGCTGGAAAAATCGCCGAGGCCCCTCTTGTAAGAAGAAAGCTAGGAATACCTGATGGGTTTGAGATATCCAGCTTAACACTTCTAAGGGCTGATGGATTAACGCTTTATCCGACCAGAGACATAGCGTATAGCATACTCAAGTTTCAGAACGCCGATAGAGTGGTAAACGTCGTAGGATTCGACCAAACGCTTCCCCAAATACAGGTCCGTTTAGCGTTGTACGCGCTAGGCTACAAGGAGCAGGCTGAAAATCAACTACACTACTCCTATGGGCTTGTAAAGTTTCCAGGATTTAAAATGAGCAGTAGAAGAGGTAGGTATATAACACTTGACCATCTGCTGGATGAATCTGAGGCCAGAGCCTACATGGAGGTCAGTAAGATATCACCGCAACTCTCTGAAGACGAAAGACGTAGAATAGCTGAAAGCGTCGGTATAAGCGCTGTGAAATATAGCCTCATAAGCGTAGAACCTTCTAAAGATGTAGTGTTCGACTGGGATCGAGTCTTAGACTTTAAGAGGAATAGTGCGCCTTTCATACTGTACTCTTATGCTAGAGCCCACGGTATAACTTCAAAAGTAGCTGTAGAATCCCTTGAAGAGTTTGATCCCGCTTTACTGAAGCAGCCTCTTGAGGAGGAGCTGGGCTTAAACATCGCAATGTTTCCACAAGTCTTCGTAGAGGCTTCTGAAAACCTTTCCCCGCACACATTAGCCATGTACTGTAACAGTTTAGCGACTACTTTTAATTCCTTCTACGATAGCCATCCAGTTATTAAAGCTGAGAAAGGTGTTAGAGAAGCTAGATTGGCTTTAGTTGAAGCTTTCAAGATAACCATGAGAAATGCCTTAAAACTCATAGGTATAAAGCCCGTAGAGAGAATGTAGAGCAAGAGGAATTTCTAGCAATGTATCTTTCAAAAATATGGGTGGGAAACGAACATTCTTTAATACTATTTAAGATGGTCTTTAAAGAATTTTAAAACTTTTTTAAGCATGGGTTCCGGTGGTACTCCATGTCCAGACTCGTACCAATAAACCTCTTTCGGCTCGCCAGCCCTATCAGCCAACAGCCTCTGTGTTTCAGCTGGAACTACATCGTCGTATTTTCCACAGTGGAATTGAATAGGCTTTGGAGCGAAGAGTTGTATAAAGTTTATAGGGTCTATTGGTGCTAATATTTCACCAAGCTTATCATAGCTCAATCCACGTCTCCTCAGCTCTTCTCTTATAGGGGGTGTTGAATAGTGTTTACTTTCTCTAATCATAAGGGGGAGATTCCCCCCTCCAACGACTATTACCGCTGCTTTTATCCTAGGTTCAACGCTTATGAAAAGAGCACCTATTATACCGCCCATGCTTCCACCGGCGTAACCTATCCTATCGGCTCGCATTTCTACTCTCTGCTCTAAAAAGTCTACGCCTCTTCTTAAGTCGAGAACCGTCTATATAACGTTGGATTTAAGCTCCTCAACGTTTGGAGAGTATAGTACTTTACCCGGCTCCGTACGTTCGCCATGGAATGGTGCATCTATCGATAGAAATGCGTATCCTTCTGTTGAAAATAAATCTGCTAGTGGTAGTATGTCTTCTTTCCCCCCTCCATATCCATGTAGGAAAACAATGCATGGATGTTTTCTATCAACCATCCTAGGCGTTGTAAATATGGCTGGGACTCTAACGTTTCCTACGCTGTTGTAGTAGACTCTGTACGCTACGTAATTGGCTTTTTCAGAAAACTTGGAAAGTTCTACGTTTAAAGGCCTGGATACATCATATTCGTAGATTTTAAGGTATTCTCTTAGAGACATAAAAACCACTTTAAAAATTATTTCCCACATTTTTAAGCTTAGACCTTCCTGACAATACTAGTTTAAATGTTAAAATCTCGCTAGTAGATCTTCAGCGTTTTATCCTTAAAATGATGCGTTGTATTCTGGAGAAGTTAAGTTAAAATTAACCTTAAGCCTATTAT
>JAWCKO010000040.1:0-1499 GCA_038851915.1 Bathyarchaeia archaeon | reverse complement strand
TCGTTTATGAGCTTCAGCCAAGAAGAAGTCTATAGAAAACAGATAGAGATTCTCCGCATTTTAAGTGAGCAGAGTGAGCCTACGGGCTCCTCACTGTTGAGGAGGGAGCTTGCTAAGAGAGGTTTCCCACTGAGTGAAAGAGCTATACGGTACCACTTGAAACTTTTAGAGGAGAGGGGGCTTGTAGAGGGTCATGAGAAGGCTGGTCGGACGATCACTAAGTCTGGGCTGGAAGAGCTCAATAGAGCTTTAGCATATGAGAGAATAGGTTTTATTTTAACGTGGTACCTTTCTCTAGCCTATAGGGTTACGTATTCTCCGGAGAGTGGGGAAGGTGAAGTCGTAGCCAATGTGTTTATGGTTGATAAGAATTTTAGAGAGGAGGCTATTAAAGCCGTTAAAAACCTTTATTCTGTCGGTCTTCTACCAGCTCCCTACGTTAAGGTTCTAGATGAAGAAGAGGAGTATAGAGAAATATCTGCTCCAGAGGATAAGATAGCTATAATGACTGTCTGCAATCTAACAATAGACGGTATTCTCATCCACTCTGGTATACCTTTAATCTTGAGGTACGGCGGTCTCGTCCAATTCATGAAATGGAAACCTATAAGATTCACAGAATTAATAGCCTATGATTCCACGACAGTGCCGCCGCTTGAAGTATTCGTTTACAGGAGAATGACTTCAATAACAAGCATCTTAAGAACAGGCTCCGGAATGATACCTGCAAACATGAGGGAGATTCCTGCGGTTTCAGAAAATCAGGCACTTAAAATTATTGAAAATCTTAAAAAGAGCGGCTGGGGAGGTATTCTAGCCTTCGGTAAACCAAATGAATCCATTCTAGGGGTACCCGTATCGATGGATAGATGTGGGATATCTATGGTTGGTGGTCTAATTCCAGCGGCGGTGTTAACTGAAATTGGAATACCTGTTGAGACGTATGCTCCTCATTGTCTGGTATCGGTAGAAGACATGGAAAAAGTATCCTAGGGGAAAATAGGGTTACGTTAACACTTCAATTCACATTTTTCGAATTGAAGGTTATTAACATCTCTATACCATTATGATTATTTGATTTACCAATCACATTCTATCTCTAGGTTTAGCTATGATCTCCCTGATAACAATATCGAATATTCTTGTTGAGTTTGCTGGTTTAATGACTACGGCCGTGTCAGCTCCTTTACCGGTCCCAGCTATACTTATTACGTCTCTATCTACTGGTATTAAGCCAGCGTCAGCAGCCATAGCCGTGATTTCAACGGCAACCTTCATCCCTTCACAGAAAAGCCTTAAAGTTTGCGCCATTATTTCCGTTGGATATGCCGTGTTAAACTTATTCCTTATAGCTCTTTCAACGTTCATAAAAACGTGCGTCCCAGTGAGTATTTTACCTCCATTCGCCTCTATGAGTCTACGGTTCTCTTCAGTCATCTCTTGCTTCCCCGGCTCTCTAAAACCAGTATGATGAGTTACGACGACTAAGTTGAATTCTT
>JAWCKO010000039.1:5411-9916 GCA_038851915.1 Bathyarchaeia archaeon | reverse complement strand
TCTATACGCGTATCTACTAACTTTTTTACATGGCTATTTTTCAAACCGTTGATTTTTTCAAGTAGTGCATCTACTCTAGACACGTAGATCGCTCCTAATTAGAGAAGTACTGGAATATCTGGGCTATCTAGATATGATGATGAAGAACATCCGTCATAATGCATACTTATCGCCTTTAAAATGCATCCAGCCTCGTAGGCTTTTAAAAGTAGCTTGGGTATTTCAGCATCTCCCATGGGATTTGGTTTAAAAGCGTTAACATACGGTAGCGCCGCTATGAATACTATTATTCCCAAACCACCCTTTTCAACGTATTCTATCATCTCCATCATATGCCTTCTTCCCCTAGGGGTTGGACAGTCTGGATACATAGCGTAACCCCTGTCATCCAAATCTACCAGTCTGCTCTACGAGATAGTCTATCAATGACTTGCCCAATTTACAGTTTCTCTTAACTATTCTGCAGTTTCCAAGCCAGTATATCAACCCCCGTTAACCGCGTTTTCAAAAAGACGCATTTGAATTCTAGTGTCTATAATTGCAGCCATATTGTCCTCAACATCTACTGCGAAAAGACGATACCTAGTTTTTCCTCCGCAGGTTTTTAAACAGTAGGCCTTCCCGCCTAGGGCCATGAATTCTAAAAGCCTACCGGTATTATTAATGTAAGCTAAGGTTAAAGAACCGTCGATAAGTACTTCAACAAGAAACCTATTAATTCTTCTAACAATTTCACATTCAACTACGCCATGTACTTCCTCAAGTCGGAAATTAACATTTTGATTCAACAATTGAATAGGCCTTAAAACGAAATATAGCTATTTCCCCTCATTTCGATAGATTATTTTTCGACACCAATGGGAGAATAAAAAGCATTCTTCCAAAATAAACTAGGAAATATGAACCGCCTTAGGTAGATGATTGAAAATAGGTCGAATATCCTCTTCTACTCCTCACCCTGAGCGACCGGTGTAGCTATGGCAAATCTCCTGCTGACAGAATTCACTTTAACCTTAAGTTTATCTCCCACTTTAGTGTTCTTTACGAATATTACAAAACCCTCTATTCTAGCTATTCCATCTCCTCTACTTCCAAGGCTCTCTATTTCAACGTCGTATTCACCGCCTACGACAACTGGTACTGGTCTAGATGGTCTAAAACCGCCTGTAGCCGGCCGCCTTCTCCTATTCCTTCTTTCCATAATCCAACCTCCCTTTAAATTATTGGGTTAAGAAGGTAGGAAAGTATTCCCTTTAAGAGGTTCTTTCTCACCTTCTTAATCCGAAAGACATAGGATACCCAGCAACTATATAAATGTTTTTAGCTTGAAGAAATGGTCTCAACGACTCTCCTTATCTTATTTTCATTGCTACGTATTCGTTTATTATACTCGTTGAGAAGCCGCTCGTAGACGTGTTTTGAAACTTTACCAGTTCGATATCTATTTCTAAGCTCGCTGAGACCCACGTCGCAAATACTTAAATCGGTTTCAGCCTCTTCTATAGCAGCCACTTCGTCGGGAAAACCGGCGAGTCTAATTGTAGGTTTTAAGTTTTCAATTATTTTATCGATTTCAGTCATTCTATTTTTGATCTTCGTAGAACGTGTCGAATACTCAGCCCTCGATACATTCCCAGCTAAGTAGCTGCTCTCAAGGTCGCGTAGCTCCCTCCTAAGATTAAGTTTTTCTTCATAGGCTGAAATGAATTCTGAAATCCCTTTGGTAGTAGCTGAGGGCTTGACTTTTGATACGACTTCAGCTGTCTTTAAAATCTTGGCCTTATGCACGTAGTATATAGTGGCGACAACTGCCAATCCGCATAGTGTCCAGAGAACTGGTTTAAGAGAAGACCAGAGAACGTTATATTTATAGTTCAACGTAAGAGTAGGCGGTTTTCTAATCGGAGATAAAACAGGACTGTGACCGCTAGTTTCTAAAATCCAGTTCAGCGTGTTATCGCTTATCGTGTAATTTTCAGGCTTAACATCTACAATCGTAGAATAACTCGGCAGCTTTAAATCTACGTGTAAGGATCTAGCAACCATGGGTAGGGCCGATTCCAACTCCATATTTAACTCATGGAAGTCTTTTAATAAACTGTGTTCTACTAGTAAACGCGCTGGAAACTTATAGGATATCGTTAAAGAATACCGGTCTCCTTTTCTCAGCTCGTATCTCGGTTTAACTGTGAGTTTTAGAACATCCCCCTCAGTATTCGACGAGGATTGGAGTTTTCCGAACTCATCCCTCGCGTCAGCTTCACAAGCGTCAGCTGGAAGATTGAAAACTACCTGCGAAGTAGATGATCCCACGTTTAAAATACGGTAGAACTCCTCCACCATTACATCTCCAGGCTCTGAAATAATAATAGTTTTACTGAATTCTTCAACCTTAATTAATGGGCTTCCAGCTATAGATATCCGTTCAACTCTAAAAGCCTCAGGTTCTAAGTCCTCAGATAGAAGCCAAAGTTTACCGGCAGACTTGTTGAAATCGCTTGGATAGTCTTTAAATTCAGCGACTTCTGGCACTGTTAGGGTGAAGTTTAACTGTGCGATATGTATATTCAACCCCGGATATACTGGTATGTATAATGCAAAAGGATCAGTCTGTCCTATTAATGTGCTGCCATTAACTAGGAAAAACAACTTTAGACGTGAAGAAACGGAACCCGCTACCTCTAAAACCGTCTCATTTTCCGTTAATTTAACAATGTCTATGTTTAAGTTTAAACCATCTGCCGTTTCAGCCCTACAATCCAACATGTTATCTGTAATATTCCTCGGGAGCCTTAGGGTAAATGGCTTATCGCTTTCAGTAAACCCTGAAATCTGGTCCTCCAAAAGGATGAGACCAGTGGAGTATAAAGTCACCCTTCTCTCGTATATTATACCGTTGGTAGACTGTGTAGATGGAATAGATAATAGTGCAATAGCTGCGATGAGTAGTACACAGAGTCTTGTCTTAGGCATATTAAACACCAACGTTAATCTCTAGCTCTTCATGGTTTAAGAAGAATTAAATATTTAAGTGCTTCTAATCTTTGGAACCATGCATGAATTTGCTTAGACTTGCTTGTGCACCCGTCTCCAAGAGCGTAGATATTTCATCTTTTATCAGCATAAGTCTCTGGTGATAGTAATTTCCAAGCCCGTATTTTTCAACAATGTCTTCAGCCATTTTAAGGTATTTTTCAATGCCTCCCTTAAAAACAGTCAGTATTAATGCTCCGCCACATTTCCTACATCTGCCGCTTAAAGGTACTCTACGGTATTTAGTATTACAGTTTTTACATCTAAACGTCTGGGATGTAAAAGCTCTGAGGTTGCCAGTTACATCTTTGAGTAAATGTGTCGTCAAAATCTTTTCAGCGATTTTAGCGGCATCAACAGCTAATATTCTATCTGCGAGATTAAGCTGGCTTAGCATTTTCTGATTCATGGTTTTAAGCTTTTTATAGCTCGTCTTTAGATTTCCACCAGCTATTGTCGTTGAGGGATGTGTATATTTAAACCCTTCAAATTGCTCCTTTAAACCTAGTCTTTTTTCAACCACTTCCATTAAATTTTTAGCTTCTCTAGCATCAACCTCCTTAAAACAGAGGCTGTAAAATTCTATGGGATAATTATCTGACACATCTAAATTGTGAACTGCCGAGTCGACCTCAAACGGATTAATTCTATAGGTTATCATAAGTGGTGCATCCATCAAACCTCCCACTTGAGCTGGCAAATATTCAGCTGAAAAGTTTACTAGGCTATCTAAAGCAAGCATAACAGAATCTTCATCTCCGTCGCAATCCCTCCTCTTACACGCATGCCAATACGGATGGGCAAAACATACATTTGCATCCGTAAAACCGATAATTCTGCCGACAACGCCTACCGATGTATGGGGAGCCAGCCCTATAACTAAGTGTCCTATGAGATCATACTCGTTTCTAACTTTATAGAAAGGTGGTAGACCGTAGAATTTTTCAAACAGTTCATCTACGAAATTCGCCACTTTTACAAGATATTGTCCGCAGCTCTTTGGAAGTATTACGTCATGTATTTTAAGTTCACATATTTGATCTGGGCTTTCAAGAGGTTTATTATCAAAATCTCTATAGTATCCCAGCTCTCTCAGTTTATGAATAGGAGTGTTTATCTCAGTCGGTTTGAAATGCGTTAATGGAGCATTTGTCATATCAAATCTGATGGTGCCATCTTTAAACACCGTCAGATCATATTTAGCTCTTAATATACCTTTTTCAAGAGGCTCCGGTGTTCTAGTTGCATTCATAAGTTTAATAACCCCCTTAATAATCTCCAGTTTCGGAAAACCTGCTCTTCTTAAAGCATCATACAACTCTTTTTTCAAATCTATGCGCTTTTTCCTATACGCAGATGAAGGGGTTTTACAAGATGGGCATACGGCATCTACACTTAATGGTCTTCCACAGACTGGGCATCCATATTGAATAACCGTTCTACCTCCACATACAGGGCATGTAGGCTTATAC
>JAWCKO010000039.1:0-5401 GCA_038851915.1 Bathyarchaeia archaeon | reverse complement strand
TCAAGACCTATTGGGAATAAGCTGTGAATTGAAGTCTTCATAAGTCTTCGGTTGGCCTTCTCAGGTCTACCCATTCGGGCACCTATGAAGCCTATGAATTTAGGCTTGACTTCAAGCCCTGAAATTTTAGATATAACGTTAAAAATATCTTCACTATTCAAATCGTCTAATGGCGCATCGGGTTTTAGGCACTCGTACAATACGTAGCCGTCTTCTCCTATAACTATCCATTCTCCTGAAACTCTATGGGGCAGCAGAAGCTTCTCAAGAATACTCTTAACACCTTGATTAATCTTCAACCTCACTCGTTTAATAAAACCATCGATGCATTCGATTTCAGCTTCTGAAAGGGCTCTCTGTAAAAGTTTAAGCTCGCCGGTCGTCAATTCCTCCCATGCGTAAGTGAAACGGGGATGTATCGGAATCCCCAGTAGACGAGATATGGTTAAAGCCTCAAAGGGGGAGGGCCTATTATAAAACGGGTCTTCAATAAACGCTTTAAGTCTATCGGCAGATATTTTCGAGATTGCACTAAACTGCTCATAGTTTGATCCGTGTTTTTCTTCTAAACTCTCTAGAAGCATTTGGCTCCAAAGCTCCTCTGTAAAGCCCGGGGTAAGTAGGTTTGCCTTATTCTCAAGAAACTCGTAGAAGCTTACAAGGATATCTCCTAGGAAAAGTATTTTGTCAATTCTATCCTTAACGCTTAAAGCCTCCTCAACAGTTTCAACTCTTATCACAGAGCCGTCTTTAAGTTTCACGATAGGCGGCTCTATAGAGTCTACCGAGGCAACTATACCTGCTTTACCTGGCTTCTCGGTTTTTATTTGTGTACCCACCGCTAGGAAATTGTCAACCACTGCCATAGTTGCAGGATGTATCCCTAGCGCAGCGAACCCGGTATTCCTAGCACGGCCATATCTAACTCTAAACCCCCCAAACTTGGATGGAAATCCGAAAACCGGTCTGCCGGCAAGTATTTCCTCAAGATACATCGTTTCAATTGTCTCCGAATTTCCTCCATTCTCATTGCTATTCCATACGTCGCCTATCCACTTCCAGTCCTCCATGCCGAGGGATTCTACGATCTTCATGAGTTTCCTAGCTCTACCCGCAAGGCCGTCGTTGAGCACTATTAAAGCTCCCCCTCTAACCCTGTTTGTTTCAACCCTAGGCAGGTCTCTGTAGGATGTTACTTCAATGGGCTCTGTTTCAACGCCAGTAATCTCGATTGGCAGGCTTCGAATGATCGTTTCTAAAACATTATCTGGAACTTGGTATTGGAAGGGACGTACATATCTTTCATACGTTCTAACTATTAGGGCCTGTTCAGTTCCTCCGGCAGGTCTTATGGGGCCTGCAAAGTATACGGCTAAGTATTTAGAGCCGTCTGCATTCGTTTTCACCGAAACCTTTGAAATTCCTTGAACAGGTGCCACTGTTACGCCTTCAGTAATTATGGCTAAAGCAGTTCTCAACGCCTGCTCAGCGATCTTCTCTAAACTTAATCTACCATAGCTATTGTAAATTATCTCTTCTGAAACCTTCAACGCCAAAGCCTCTCTGCTCATCGTAGAGCTAAGCTCTCTTATGCGGTTCGCAACTCCTTTAGGACCGACCAAAAACTCTACACGTTCAGCTAAATCCTTTGAGAGCCTAGGCTCGGGTTGTGGAAGCGGGTCTAAACCTCTAGACCTGGCTTCACATGCGATCTTATAAAGAGCTCTGATTTGAAACTCTATACTCTTAAAGTACTCCTCATATTCAGCTGATGCTTCTAAACTAGGCTGGTCTTCCAATTTACATCCGCCTCCCACATCTTCTAGAGAACCCCCTCTTTACAGCGTCTACGAATAGGAGTATTGATTTTTCAACGTCCATGGTCTTCTCTATAGTAGTTCCAGTTACGATTATATCGGCGCCAGCGTAAACCCTCTCCTCTATTGCGTCTGACCGTCTTAAACCGCCTCCAACTATGATCGTGTTACTCGTAGTTTTTCTAACTAGAGCGATCATTTCGACTGGAACCGGATTTTTTGCTCCAGACCCTGCTTCAAGATATGTGAATCTCATGCCGAGATATTGAGCTGCTAACGCATATAGAGCCGCTATTTCAGGTTTATCATAGGGTATTGGTTGAGCCTGCCCTATGTATCCTGCTGCACCCCCATCGCCGATGATTAAATATGCGAGGGGAAGCGGTTCTAAACCATACTCTCTAACGGCTGAAGCACCTAAAACTTGAGCACCTATTATGTAGTACGGGTTTAGCGAGTTTAGGAGCGACATGAACCATATAGCATCCGCATATGGACTTATGCCTGAAAGGTTGTTTGGGAAAAGTATTGTTGGTATTGAAACTTTTTTCCTTATGAGTTTTATGGCTTCATTCAATTTGCTAGTAGATGCTACGGTTGACCCCCCTATCATTATGGCGGCTGATCCCTCCCTTTCAGCGACAACGCTTATTTCAGCGGCTTTTTCAGGCGATACGTTTTCAGGGTCTATAAGTGGTATGTGTAGAGCTCCCTCTTCATCGATCTTCTTAATTAAGTACTTTTCAACTTTCCCCAATTTAACAGCCATAGTAATACACTCCTCTGACTACGTCATTCCCGATATATTTGACGGATGAACTTAGCTTTCGCCTAGATTTACCTGTTCAATCTCCTCTGATCCTTTTCCAGATACAAGCCCATCATACCATGTGCAGTATGCATCTACAGCCGTCATACCCTCTGAGAGTGCGACGTCGCCCGATATTTTACATGCTCCACATGCTACGTGTGCAGTATTTGCCTCTTTAATAATTTGGACTGTCACCGTTCTCTTTCCACATTGGGGGCATGTGTAAACCTTTGGTATAGTTCTTCTAAACGTCCGTACAATTTTTCTCCTTCTTCTCCTACCCAAATATATCTAGTAATATGTACCACTTCACGCCCTTAAATTTTATTCGAAGCCTTCTCTAATTGAGGAGCTTCAAATCGATTTTGAAAAGTGAAAAATTGAGGTGTTAAAGATGTAAAATAACTCTTAATTTATACGAAATGTTCTAATAAATATCTCAAGAGGTGTTCACAGATGAGCTTAGTATCTAGGAGTAGGTTTGCAGAGGAAGCGGCTTCTCTATTGAATAAGACTGTTACCGTTATTACGGTAGATGGGAAAAGATACACTGGGGTTTTAACCGGGTTCGACCCAGATAGATTAAATTTGTCGCTTAGAGATGCTAGAGATGAAAAAGGCGTAACTATGTATAGGCTTATAATAAATGGCGCAGTCATAGCCCAAATATATACTTCCGAGAGACCTCTAAACCTCAGAAATTTAGCTGATAGACTTGAAAGAGTTTTTCCAAGACTTGTTAAATTGTATGAGGATCAGGGTGTGATAGTTGTTATGGATAAGATAAGAGTCACTGAGAAGGGTGTAGTTGAAGGCTCAGGTCCCGCCGCTGAAAGAGTTCAAAGAATCTACGAAGAGTTCATCAAGGAGGCAATAGAGTAGGATACTATATTAAACCGAAAACCTCCTCCCTTACATGGTCTAGGCATTTCTCTAGACCAGTTAAATCGATATGAAGATTTAGAAAAACACTTAATACTTTTAGAATTTCTCTCGTAGCGTCTCGACCTATCTCTCCGCTCTTAACTTCTCCAAGTAGACAGATACTTCGCATCCCCCTAAGTTTAGCTAAACCGATTAACACCCCTGCCATTCCATATACTCGTCCGGACAGCTCCTTTAAACCCATTTTTTCAAACGTTGAAGCGTATTCTAAGTGGTTTGTCGCATAATAGACTTTAGGTGGACTTGAAGGTGTTAATGTTGAAAACCCACCAAGCGTTACAATTGCAACGCATCCAAACTTAGAGGCTAAATCGAGAATCGTTTCAGACAGCTCATTTTGACCTGTGAATGTGGCTGCTTGATTATTTCCATACAGCACTATAAGGTCTCCTCTAGCTTCAGAAGGCGTTTTAATGTAGTATAAGCTATTTATCGGGGTTTTCAGACGCCCATCTTTATCCACGACAGCTATGGGTTTGAAGAAAGGTGATTTAATATCGCAGAACTTATTGGCTTTAAACCGCTCTATAATGTAGTGGGCTGTTAAACTGGCAACTAAACCTATTCCAGGAAGTCCCTCTATGAGGATGGGGTTTTCAAGCTTAGGTGTATCATAAAATTTAACTAAGCTTCTTATCTTCACTCTTCAACCCCCTTCCTGACTTTAACGGCAACCCCCCTTCTAAACTTACCCATTTCAAATCCAGCTAGAACTGCTTGACCAACAGCCAACAGAGAATCGTTTCGATCAACCACCATAACCTCCTCCTTCGGAATTATATTCAAGTCGCATTTAGCAACAAATTTCGAGAAAACATCTCCTCCAGATTTAACCGTTTGAAAAAGCTCATCATCTCCAACCACGTAAACCCTATACTTCGGGGGTTGTAGGATTTTCCTAAGTCTAAAAGCACCTTCTAAGCTTAAACTTATAAAGCCATCACTAGGTCTTAATGCCCCTATAAGCACATCCTCAATCCATATACGTCTAATTCTGCCAGTACGCTTGCTCTTCTCTATGAAGGCATCTTCAGGCATAAGTTTCAATCCTACTCCTGAGCCGAACTGATAATCTGCTATTATTCTGACTTTCTCTAAGTCGCTATACTCTCTTCCATCAAAGTTTAAAATTCCACTTTTAAGAAGACACTGTCCAAATGGATATGTTTCAGATAAAGCTGATGGGATTTTATCACATCCAAGCCTTTCTCTAACTCTTTCTAATGCCCTTCTAAGCTCAGGTCTTAAAACTGTCTCCTCACCAGAGTAGAAGAGGGCAGACCTCTTCCTTATCGGATCCACTGTTTTAAAGTAATTCCAGCCGTCTTTGAAGGCTCTTGTAAGGGCTTCAAGTATTCTTGGATGAGCTCTTGCTCTTTGCTGGACAAGCTCCCATAATCTATTTTCTCTTATAGCCTGTTTTATAGCGTTCACTTCTCTACGTATTACGTATAGGTTATGTCTTGCTAAGAAGTTTACACGTTCGTCTTCAGCCATCGTTTTAAGTTCATCAGCGCTCATGTTTAAGCATAGAGGGCAATCGCAAGGCAGGTAGTCCAGCTCTTCAATCCGCTTAACACCCCACTCAGTCATATATCTTCCATCCTTAGCGTAAATGGCATAGCTGGCGGAGTCGAATATATCGTATCCTATCGCCGTTAGGAGAGACAGTATTATCGGATTGCCCATTCCGAATGCGTGTAGAGGCTTCTCCGGGGAAATATTCATCCTACTATTTAATCCTTGGACGACTATAAATTCGAAATTGTAGCTCACCCAGTATTTTGGCGGCACTCCTACGGCGAATATGTCGAAGTCAAATTTAGAC
>JAWCKO010000038.1:9696-10062 GCA_038851915.1 Bathyarchaeia archaeon | reverse complement strand
AAGCTCTTCAGCCTCGTTGGCCGTATCATTAGCCTCTTCTATAAGCGGGTCAACATACTCCTCTATATCATCTTGCAATCCTTCAAATTCCCCATATGCCTTGTCTCTTAACGCTTTAACCCTATCTATAAACTCTCTAAGCCTCTCCAAGGCAACTGTGAGACCCCTCCAAGCCATAAACTCCTCAACCTCACCCATTAAAAGCCTACAGGCATTCCTCAAGCAGAACTCAAACCTAGCCATCGCCCGACGTCCAAGTGCTATGCTTCCACTATAGTTTCCAGCATCAAACTCCACCCGACTCTGATTGTAGAGGCTTAAAGCCTCCTGATAAGTAGCATTAATATCCTCAGGAATTCCTCCCAG
>JAWCKO010000038.1:6904-9686 GCA_038851915.1 Bathyarchaeia archaeon | reverse complement strand
AAGTCTGATTAGCTCTTCTCTCCGTAATCTCTAAAAGCCTAAGCATTACCCTCGCCCTATTCTCCAAATCCTCTGTATCGTCATCATTATCCGCTATAACCATCGGCGACACCAGCAACGTACCCAAGATTAACGCAAGCATTATAGATGTTACAACTTGAACCTTCCTCAAACTCACCACCTCTCTGAGTCTAATTCAACATATTCCAGCTTATATAGAACACTAATGGGGAAGTCGTTTCAACAGATGAAAAAGATTAGAACAATAGTCTTTTAAAGTTTCTACGTGAATTCCTCATATATGAACATTTTCGAGTACTTATGTAGAGAAGCTGGGAAGATAACTGAACGCTCTCTAAGCGATGTTAAAAGTAGAGAATACTGGTTTAAAACAGAATCTGAGAGGCGTAGGCTCTTCATAAATATGCTGGGGCTATCAGACTACTTCAATAGGAAGCATGAACCAGTCACACCCACTACAACGGGCGTAATCCAGAGAAACGGATACAGAATCGAGAAGCTCTACTACCAGAGCCTCCCAAGGCTCTACGTCACGGGAAACCTATACATACCTGAAAACCTAGATAAGCCAGCCCCGGCAATCCTCTACTTATGTGGGCACTCCTTCAACCAGAAGCACGCCTACCAAGCACACGCTAGAAAATTCACACAATTGGGCTTTGTAACTCTCATAGTTGAAACCATTCAGAAGGGTGAGATACGTGGACACCATCACGGCACATACCACTACGGCTGGTTCAACTGGTACAGCCTAGGCTATACGCCTGCAGGCGTAGAAGTATGGAACGCTATGAAGGCAGTAGACATACTACAATCTAGGCCAGAAGTAGACCCAGATAACATAGGCCTCACAGGTATATCCGGCGGAGGAGCAATAAGCTGGTTTACAGCAGCCGCAGATAAAAGGATTAAAGCCGCTGCACCGGTATGCGGAACGATAACAATAGATTCCCAGGTATGTAAACGTATAGTCGAGGGAAACTGCGACTGCATATACTGGATCAACACCTACATGTGGGATTCAGCAGATCTAGGGGCTTTAATAGCCCCAAGACCCCTACTCATAGCTGCAACTGAAGGCGATATAGTCTTCGACATAGAATCCGCAGTGCTCACCTATAGTAGGCTTAAAAAGCTCTACCAACTCCTCGGTAAACCGGAGAACATAATGCTTGTTAAAACACCTGGAGGACACGGATATACAGAGGTTTCGAGGAAAGCCGTACTCCAATGGTTTCTCAAGCACTTAAAGGGAGTAGAGGTGACTCCTTTAGAAGTCGGAGATATAGATGAATCTCCTACATCTCAGGAGACAATTGAAACGTTAAGAGTTTTCAATAGAATACCAGAAGACGAGAAAGTAACGATTGTTCAAAACTGGTTTATAAAACCAGCTGAGCCGCCAAAGATAAACAGCGTTGAAGAACTCGAAGAATATAGAAGCCGTCTTATCGAAACACTCATGGAGAAGACTTTCTCAGCATTCCCACGTGAACCATGCAGTTTAAACCTTGAAATCGAATTTAAACATGAAAATGGAAATTGGCTTGGATACCTAGTAGGCTTTACATCCGAGGAAGGCTGGAGGCTTCACATGCATATCCTAAAGCCTCTAAACGCCCCCGAACCTACGCCAGTCCTCCTCGTATTGAATAGGTCTGCTAAAACCCTAAACTTCCACTGGGTTGAAGAGCCGTTAGTCAGCGGGCTCAGCCGCTCATGGGCTAGAGCATTCCTAGAAGTAAGAGGAGTAGGTGAAACCTCCTGGGCTCCAGACTTACAGTGGCTTATACGTAGATCAGCCCCATTAACAGGGAGGACAATAGCAAGTATGAGAGTCTACGACGTACTACGGGCTATTGAAGCCTTAAAATCCATAAGCTGGATAGATGCTAAACGTATAGGGATTATGGGTAGCGGTGAAATGTCCGTACCCGCATTATACGTAGCTTTACTCGGAAAAGACGTATTCACATTAATCCTAAATAACCCACCGCCCTCTCAAAACACAACTTCAAACCCAGACGGCTCTGGACCAGCCATAGAAATGTTAAACTGTCTAAGATACACAGACCTACCCTACGTAGCAGGCCTACTATGGCCAACCCACCTAGTGTTCCTAGGGCCTAGACCTGAAACATACGCATGGGCTGAAGAACTATACGTAAAGCTTGGGCCTCCGGGCTCTGTGAGACGTGTAAAAAGCCTATCTGAGCTAATGCTTTAACTCCTGCTCAAAGGCATAGTACTGCTCTCTAAGAGCCTTAAAATCTGTCGAGCGTATCATACCCCACGGTAGAGGATCATCGCAACTCTTAGCCTTGTAGACGATTCTCTCAAAATCCACTCCAACGGCTTTAGAAGCCTCCTTCACATTCACTCTATCATGTAGAGCCATGTATTCAACAACTCTACCGACTGACCTATCTCCAAGGGAGAGTAAAGCCTGTAGCTCGGCCTCAGCGGGATTAAGCATCTCCACTTGAACGGCAGTCTTAGGCATACTAGACCTAGCGGTTTTAAAAGCCTCCTCCAAGTACTTTCTCGAAGCCAAGGGCAGCCATTGGAAAGGCGTCTGAGGCTTAGGTATGAGGGGATTGATAGATATGTGGATTTGGCTAAACCCCAATCTGGAAAATGCCTCAGCCATCCTACCAATACCCCTTAAACAATCGGGGTCTTCACCAGGCAGACCGAGCATAAAGTAGAGTTTAAGCCTTTTAAACCCACTAATATAGGCGTTCTCAGCAACCTCCATTAT
>JAWCKO010000038.1:0-6894 GCA_038851915.1 Bathyarchaeia archaeon | reverse complement strand
TTCTAAGGTACTCTGAAGCGGCTTCAGGAGCCAATGTAAGAGTCCTCTGCCCACCCTGAACTATAAGCTTCATAAGCTCTTCATCCGCTAAATCCATCCTAATGGAGGGTGTTGAAAACTCCAAACCCTTAGAAACCAGATGCATACAGACGTCTTTAAGCCACCTATTATCTGATACGCCAGCACCTAGAAGTGAAACCTTTCCAACTCCAGTCCTCCGCAACCCTTCATCGATCAAATCCACCATAGACTCTAAACTCCTATGCCTCACAGGCATATTCACCCAACTCGCTAAACAGAAACGGCACATCCTACCGCATCCCCTGGTAACCTCGAGGTTAAACGTTAAACCGAAGACTGGGCAAAGAGGGTTTCTCTCATCGACCAAGGGGATTACTTGAGCAGTCGGATGCGGACTATCGTCAAGTTTTAAACTGTAAACTCTATCTACAAAACCCTCAGAGTAACCTGACACGTAGAAACCCTTCATACCGCTTAAGGCTTCAAGCCTATCCTGCTTACTACGTTGCTCCATGTAAACTTCAACAAGACTATCTACAATAGGCTCAGCATCGCCGACCGCGAAAACATCCACATAATCCTCTAAAACCGTTGGATTAGAAGTTGGAGCAATACCCCCAGCCAACACAATGGGATACCTATCACCCCTATCCATGCGACGTAAAGGTATTCCAGAATCCTGAAGCCCCCTGAGAAGTCCAATATAGCCTCCTTCATAGGAGATCGTAGCAGCTATAATGTCGAAGTCTTCAAGCTCCCTCCCAGATTCAACGCTGCGGGGAGGCTTAGAACCATCTATGAAGACCCTCTCACAGAGACAGTCGTCTCTAAGGTTGAATAGATGGTATAGAAGCTGAACGGTTAAACCAGTCATCCCAGCTCTATAGCCTCCAGGATAAACCAGTGCTATTTTCACAGGGGTCTTTCTCCAATCCTTAACAATCATATTGCGCTCTACAAGCCTCGTCAAACAGACAGCCCTTAACTATAGCATACAATCCTCCGGGTTATATTCGCTTCTATTTATGGAAGGATTTTGCTCCATTAAAAATAGAGGAGTGTCTCGCTTATGGTGCTTCTCTTAAAAAGAGTTCTAAAGATTTTACATGCGTAATTTAACCGTAAAGAATCCGCATTAAGGTTAAATACTTATGTGATGAAACTTAACGATAAGGAGGTATCAGGGAGATGGCTGAAAATATTCTAAATCTGAATCCAGCGATTGAAGAAAAAGTGGAAAATCTACTCTCTAAGATGAGTTTGGAGGAGAAGATCGGACAGCTTAAGGCTAAGTGGCTAATACCGTGGAGTCAACTCTTCAACCTATTCATGATGGTCCCACCAGATAGGAGAGAGAAACTCGTAAGCTTTATATTCTCAATGTTCTTCGCTGATAGAGAAGTTTCTGACGCTATAACAACTACACGTATCCGCGAAGGCTGGAAAGAGCTTTTAGAAAAAGAGAAAAATATAGGTATGTTAAGCATAATTCTACGCTCCTTTCCACCGAAAGAAGCCGCAGAACTCCACAACGCTATTCAAAAATTTACACTTGAAAACACAAGGCTAAAAATCCCCATAATCATCCACGATGAGGGTTTACACGGATGTATAGCTAGAGGATGCACAATATTCCCCCAATCCATAGCATTAGCCAGCACATGGAATCCGGAGCTTATGGAGAAGATAGGAGTAGCCATCGGAAGAGAAACTAGAGCACATGGAATCCACCAGCTCCTCTCACCAACAATCAACATCGCTAGAGACCCTAGATGCGGAAGAACAGAGGAAACCTACGGTGAGGATCCATACTTGGCTTCAACTATGACCGTGGCCTTCATCAGAGGGGTTCAAAGCCAGAAAGTAGTATGTACACCTAAACACTTCGCAGCTAACTTCGTCGGCGATGGAGGGAGGGACAGTAATGCAATACACCTCTCAGAAAGACTACTGAGAGAAATCTATCTTCCAGCTTTTAAAGCAGCAATTCAAAAGGCTGGAGCACTATCGATTATGGCCGCCTACAACTCTCTAGATGGAGTTCCATGCTCGTGTAATAAGTGGCTTTTAACGGATATTCTCCGTAAAGAATGGGGGTTCAGGGGCTTCGTTGTTTCAGACTACGGGTCTGTTTTAGGTTTAATGTCTCACCATAGAGTTGCTGGGACAAAGATGGAAGCTGCTAAAAAGGCTTTAGAAGCTGGATTAGACGCTGAACTTCCAGAATCAGACTGCTTCGAACACCTTCTCGACCTAGTTAAAGAAGGAAAAGTCTCGGAAGAAGTAGTCGACGAGGCTGTTCGACGCATTCTAAGAGTTAAATTCTGGCTGGGTTTATTTGAAGAACCGTTTATCGACCCTGAATATGCTGAGAAAATATGCGATTGTGAAGAGCATAGAAGACTGGCCTTAGAAGCGGCGAGACAAGGCATAGTTTTACTGAAGAACGATGGAATACTACCCCTAGCTAAAAGCTTGAAATCCATCGCTGTTCTAGGGCCTAACGCGGCCGTAATGAGGCTTGGAGGATACAGCGGATACGGTGTGAAAGTAGTTACACCGTTGGAGGGGGTCAGGAGCAAGGTTTCAGAAACCACGAGAATCTACTACTCGGAAGGCTGTAGTTTAACTGGAGCTTCGAAAGAGGGATTCAAAGACGCCATGAAAGCGGTGAAAAACTCAGATATCGCAATACTATTTATGGGCAACTCTGTACCTGAAACCGAGGGTGAGCAAATGGATAGATGTAATCTAGATCTACCTGGCGTACAGGAGGATTTAATTAAAGAAGTATGTAGTTTAGAAATTCCAACGATTGTTGTGCTTATAAATGGAAGCGCGATAACGATGACTAAATGGATAGATGAAGTGAACGCCGTTGTTGAAGCATGGTATCCAGGGGAGGAGGGTGGAACCGCCATAGCCGATGTACTTTTCGGCGATTATAATCCGGGTGGAAAACTACCGATCACTTTTCCCAAGACCGTTGGGCAACTCCCACTATACTACAACCCCAAGCCATCAGGCAGAGTATACGACTATGTTGATTTAAGAGGGGTACAGTATCTGTTTCCGTTCGGTTATGGGTTAAGCTACACTAAGTTTGAGTACAGCAACTTAAGAATAGAACCTGAAAGAATAAGCCCAGATGGAAGAGTGAAGGTTAAGTTAGACGTGAAAAACATCGGCGGATACAGAGGGGATGAAGTCGTCCAACTCTACATCCACGATGCTATAGCCAGCATAGCTAGACCGCTCAAAGAGCTTAAAGGGTTCAAAAGAATAACTCTTGAACCCGGTGAAAAGAAGACTGTAGAATTCATCCTCGGCTTAGAAGAAATCTCCTTCTACGATGTAAACATGAACCTAACCGTAGAGCCTGGAGTATTCGAAGTAATGTTAGGTAGTTCATCGGAAGATATACGGCTAAGAGGAGCGTTTGAAGTGGTATAAAGCAGCTCTCCATCCTCTCCCATTTATTTTTTACTAGCCTAGCGTACATAGCGGAGTGAAATTTACTTATGTGTAACCCTTAAATTTTAGAATTGTAGACTACCAGGTAGAGAAGTATGGAGATAGACTGGGAAGAGTTTAAAAAGAAGTTTCCAAACTTGGCTAAGGAGATGGAGAATAGGGTTCAAACAGTCAGCATTGGCGGAGTTAGAACATACGACACGGAAGAACTCGATGAGCTTAAAATGCCAGACGCCATATCCTACCTTAGACGTTGCGAAACCGAAGAGCAGGCGGTAGAAGTTATAGACTACTTAGAACGTAGGGGAGAGATAACTAAAGACTACGCAGATACGCTTAGAAAACAGCTTAAAGAGAAAGGCGTTAGAAGCTTCGGTTCTCTTAAAAAGCCAGACTACTACATGAGGAAATACTACTATAGAAGCCCATAGCCTCCCCAGTCAAACGTAAAATTTTCACCGTTCTCCAAAATACTGAAACTACATTCTCCACCTATGTTAGGTTCTATCTACATTATACATGTACGTGGTCCGTAACGTAAATATGTGAGAAGTATAATGTTATCTGTGGTTTTTCCAGTTGGGAGGGTAGCCGATGAGTGAAGTATACTTGGTTAAAGCAGTTAGACCCAGATACGATAGGTCTGAAAGCCTCGTAGTTAAAATACCCGAGCTTTTAGAGAAAGCAGGTATTAAAACCGTAGTTAAAAGTGGAGATATCGTAGCCATTAAAATCCACTTCGGAGTAATCGGAGGATATAGAAGCATCCGCCCCCAGTTTATCCGTGCAGTCGTAGACGTAGTTAAAAGCCTAGGCGGTAGACCATTTGTAACAGATACTTGGGGTTTCAACCACCTCAACGACGCATACTACGATGGAATAAGTCATGCAACAGTAGGAGCACCAGTACTACCAGCCAACGGTATTAAAGAGAACGACTTCAGAGTAGTTAAACTCGACAAATACTACCGTTTAAGCGAGGTTGAAGTCGCAGGAAACATATACGATGCAGATGCTCTAATAAACTTCGCACATGCTAAAGGCCACGGAGGAGCAGGATACGGAGGCACCATTAAAAACCTAGCCTTAGGCGGTGTCACAGGAAGAATGAGAGGAGCTGAACACTCTAAAGAGGGGGAAGGAGGCGTAGTAGCCTTCCACGAAGCCATGGCAGATGTGGTTAAAGCAGTCCTTTCGAATAAGAAAGACAAGGTTCTACACTTACTCTGGATAATGGATGTTGTAGAACACTGCGACTGTGCACCCTTCGGTATGATACCGCTAGTCCCAGACATAGGGATAGCCGCCTCTAAGGACATAGTAGCCATAGATAAAGCTGGTTTAGACCTGATAAACCAAGCGCCAACAATACCGGAATCAGTAGCAGATAAGTATGGGCTTAAACCTGGAGAGAACAAGTTTCTACGTATCCATGGTGTAGACCCGTACACTCAAGTCACAGTAGCCGAGAAAACAGGTCTTGGAAGTACCCAATACAAGCTCATAGAATTCTAGACCCCACTGTAATGGTGAAGACTTGAAAAACCTAATCGTCTGCTTAGACGTAAGCGAAAGCATGGGATACGGGTCGCCGCAGAAGATCAAGCAAGCCGTAGACATAGCCATTGAAGCAGTCAAACCCTTAGAAGTAGCAATATCGATGGGGCTTGTAATATTCGACTCAGAACCCGAGGTCTTATTGGAACCTAGACCAACAAAAGTTGTTGAAATCAGAGGACTACTTGAAAGACTTAAACCGAGAGGTGTAAGCCGTTTAGCCGCTGGTTTAGAGAGATCGATTTCACTAGCCGGAGTCAATGGAGAAATCTTAGTTGTATCCGATGGACGTGCCAATTTAACCTTAGATAGGTCTGTGAGTTTTGAAGGTAAAGTAGAGATTGAACAAGAACTCATAACAATCGCGAGGAAAGCCGCCGAACAGTCTATGAAAATCCACACAGTAGCCGTCGGTGAAGACGCTTTTACAAATACGCTTAAAACACTGTCTAAAGAAACAACTGGATTCTTCAGTTTGGCTGAGACTTTTCAAGGTTTAAACGTAAACCCCAAGAATCTCCATAAAACACTCACAGTCGAAAATCTAAATGTTTATCCCGCTCCAGCTGAACTACCCACGTGGCAGTAGCCTCAGACAAGCTTTATAGGAGATACCTAGAGAATCGCATAGCCTTTCTAAGAAACCCTAGAAACGGTAGAGAAGCTAGAGTAGCCATACTTACTGTGGAAGAACCAATCCTAGACGCATACAGAAGCCGTATGGCTAAAACGGTTCAAAACATCCGTGAAAACAAGGCTATTCTCATCGATAGATCCTATAGAGACTTCCTACAGGTAGAATCTAGAGAAACCGTTGAACTCAGCCTATATAAAGTGGAAAGTTGAAAAAATAGTGGAGTCTAGCCCTTATAGGGCTGTAAAGCTTTCCACAGTCTTCCAATCCAGCCTTTTAACCATCTCTACGACAAGCTTCACAGCGTTCTCAAGATCTTCTAAGCAGAAGATTCCAACGTGTGTATGTATATGTCTCGTAGGTACACCTATCACTATACTCGGGCATCCAGCCCTCGAAATATGTATCCTACCAGCATCCGTCCCACCTCTAGCAACCTGGCTGAGTTGATAGGGTATTTTAGCTTCTTCAGCCACCTTTATTGTAAACTCTTTAAGAGGCTGATTCGGAATCATAGTAGCATCGTAAGTCACTATCGAAGGACCCTTACCAATTCTGGAAGGGGCTTCGGTAGGCTTAATACCGGGTACATCCCCGGCAATATCGACTTCTAAAACCACCGCTACATCCGGGTCTACCACGTGGGCTACTGTTCCAGCACCTCTAAGTCCAACCTCCTCTTGAACGGTAGCTGCCCCGTAAACCGCGTTTGGATGTTGAACCCCCTCGGTCTTCAACCTCCTGACGACGTCCATAGCTATGAAAGCTCCAAGCCGATCGTCGAAGGCTTTACCAGTAGCAATTTTACCGTTTCTAATGAGCATAAAAGGTGAATAGGGCACTATCGGGTCTCCCATTTTAATCCCCATATCCTCAGCCTCCTTACGGCTTGTAGCTCCAACGTCAATGAACATGCCCGTCTTCTCAACAACCTTCTTAGCTTCTTCAGGTGTAAGCAGGTGGGGAGGTTTAGAGGCTATAACCCCGTAGACATCTCCCTTACTTGTCCTTATGATTACTCTCTGAGATAGTAGAACTTGGTCAAACCAGCCTCCCAATGGGTTGAATGCCACGTAGCCTGAGTCATCTATGCCGGATACTACGAAACCAACTTCATCTATATGCCCAGCCAGCAAAACCCTAGGCTTCTCAGAGGAACCCTTTTTAACAAATATTACAGAGCCAAGCTTATCCGTGAGTATTTCATC
>JAWCKO010000037.1:9797-10114 GCA_038851915.1 Bathyarchaeia archaeon | reverse complement strand
GCGCCTTCTGCCTCTGGTCACACCACAGGTATTCCAAGCTTTCTTTTGGAAGACTTCTACGTAACTGCTTGAAGTAGAGCCTCCTCTCGAGAAACTCCCTAGTCAACTCGGGTAGAAAGCCTAGTCTAGACCCATTCTTAACACCGTCAGGTCCGGTATTCTCATACGATATATTGTACCGTACTATGAGGCTCGGATACATAGATTCGAAGTCCAGCTCAGCTACATTCTCATGCAGGCCTAGCACAGGCGACATAACCAAGCCTCCTCTATCCCTCAGAATAAGCTTCTTAGCCGTCAACCCTACGTTGGGGTAG
>JAWCKO010000037.1:0-9763 GCA_038851915.1 Bathyarchaeia archaeon | reverse complement strand
ACAGCCTCATAGCACTGTCGAGAGTCTACAATCCGACCAGCGGGCCACTTAGAGGCAAGCCTGGGAGGTAGCCGCGCGAAACTGCATTTCTCTGAAAGCCCAGCTACTCCATACTCTTGGAAGTAGTCTAACGAGATGATAGCTCTACCAGACGTATACAAGCCACCCTTGTAGAAGCCGGATGAACAGCCTTCACGGCTTAGGCGGAATCTCACTTCAAGATGTCTAGCCCTCTCGAGAACATGGGTGAACATACGCTCCGGATCTGATGCTACTAGAATATCAGGATCACCCTCCGAGACCACCTGAGCTAAACCCTCTAGAACAGCCTTTTCCCCACCTTTCAAAACGACCACAGGCTTAAGCCGATCATTAAATATCCAGACCTTGGAGACGGAGCAGCCATTTGGCTCAGTATCCACCTGTACGATAAGCGGTGTGAAAGGCGGCGGTTCAAATTTAAACCCTTCATCTACTAGCCTCAGGCTCCTAAGCATACCATCCTCGGAGTAGTCAACTTCAACCCGTTCTGTAGGTGCGGCTTGTTGGCTGATTAAATACCTCTGTATATGGAGGATGTCTACGTTGAACCACTCGCCAACCAGTCCAAGACCCTCCAAGTCTCTGAGAACCCTTCTAAAGCCACCCACTCCGTCGACGACCACGTGGACAACCTTAACCTTCTCTTCAGCGGAAACCCTAGGATACTTTTCAACAACTTCTGCGTCTACCACGTTTGGATGCTGCTGGATTACGCTGGCAAGCTCTTCGACGCCATAGTCGTCTCTAGGCTTTACGTAGAAGTCTGGAAGATACCGATCCCACAGCTTAACCGCTCCGCCACCGTCGGTTTTAACCCATAGAACGGCTCTACCGCCGCTTATGTAAACGTCTAGTAGCCATCCAGACGCCTTCAAGGCGAACCACTTTTTTCAAGCCTCTGCCTAAGCTTCTCGACCTCAGCCTGAAGCTGCTCCACCTTAGCTGTAAGCTTCTCTAAGAGCCTCCTGTTGTCTACAGCCGCGGTGAGCAGCATATTGTCCATAAGTGCCGGAACATTGGAGTTGCTCATAGCTCCTACTTCACTTGCCCAAGTAGATACTAGGCTGTCGAACGCCTTTCTACGCATTTTATCCGTTAAAACATCCCTGTAGTGGCGTCTCAAGTTCTCAACCTCCTTCTGCAATGTGGCTCTAAAGGGTGAAGTAACTCTACCCACCTCCAAAACCTCCCCAAGCGTGAACTTTACACTTCCAAGGGGTCTGCTGGGGTGTTTAACTAGAACAGTCTCACACGCCAGCGTTCTACTGCCGACTCTCCTAACATAGACGACTACAGCAGGTAGATGCTGCAGATAGCGTCCACCTTCAGGCCTAGGCAGTTCTCCTTTCCTAAAGGACCTGGGCCTACAACTGGCCACCATAGTCACTCCATGTTCTGCACAGCTCTGCCAAAGTCTTGAGACGACGTGTTTAAGCCTGGCCATTTTCTCCAAGTCTAGCCTCCCCTCAGCCTTGAACAGGCCGGCTATACTATGGACAAGTAGCAGCTTGACCTCACGGTTATCTGTTATAATCTTGGCTACGTCGTCGACAACCTGCATCTGCTGTTCGCCGCTGAAGGCTAGAAATACTTCTACTCTATCCAGCGCCTCCTCAGGGTCCAACCACACTGCTTTAACAAGACTCGTGAGCAGGCTGGCGTCTAAAACGTTCTTCTCAACCCTGTAGCTTCCACAGTAGAGGTAGACTGCTCTACCTCCGAAGCCGCCCATGCCGACTGGTAGGAGGCTATTCACAAGTATTCTATACAGTAGAGGCTCAAGGCAATCCTCGGAGCCGTAGAAGAGGTAGAAGACACCGGGCCTTACGCCTCCACCAAGCAGTTCATCTAGTGAGGTGACACCAGTCGACAGTCTAGGCTTATTAAGCTCCTCCTCCAACAGCTCCAGAGCCCTTAGAACCCCTAATTCTGAAGACTTTCCCAGGTTTGCAGTGGGCTTCAGAGCCTAAGCCTCCTAATCCTCCGACACATCTTCTATACCTTTACCAGTTATCATGAAGTCCACTGTACGGTCGGAGGGTAGAGACGGACTGTCGATAACCGTAGCCTGTCTCACGTTATCCTTCTTCCTCTTCAGCAACACCCTATG
The DNA here is from genome assembly GCA_038851915.1 of Bathyarchaeia archaeon. Classification (GTDB taxonomy): domain Archaea; phylum Thermoproteota; class CALKCG01; order B24; family B24; genus DTBU01. Next base: position 7,611 of record JAWCKO010000037.1, on the reverse strand, counting down.
CGTAGATGCATGTGCTAAAACGTTTCCCCCAGCTGGCCTGTTAGGGTCTGAGAAGAACGCCTGAGGATTTGCTAAAACCTGATTTGTAACAACCACCGCGAGATTGTACACTTCAGCCAGTCTAAGAAGCCTGTGGAGATGCATGTTAAGCTTCTGCTGTCTCTCGGCTAGACTCTCGCGGCCCACGTATTCGCCGCGGAAGTGGCTCACTACGCTGTCGACGATTATAAGCTTAACATTCGACTCCTCTATCACTCTGCTACAGTTATCGACGATAAATATCTGGTGGTCGCTGTTGTAGGCCCTCGCATAGATGATTCCGCTTAAAACCTGCTCCGGGTTTAAGCCGAGCCCCTGAGCCATCGCATAAACCCTATTGGGTGAAAACGTACCCTCGGTATCTATGAAGAGCACACCTCCTCCTAAGCCGCCGCGGTCTCTAGGCAGTTGACATGTCACGCTAAGCATCATACATATCTGGCTTTTCCCAGTTCCATACTCGCCTATCAGCTCAACTATAGCCTGGGTTTCAACACCGCCGTCTAGAAGCCCGTCGAGAGCTCTACAGCCGGTCGTCAGCTTCATAGCGTTCTTCCTCTGCTCGTAAAGCTCTCTAGCCGTTATGAAATCCACCGATACTAGGCTTCTAGCTGCATCTAAGACCCGTTCAGCCGTATCGTCGCCTATATCGCTCTTCTGGATAAGCTCCTTCAGAGGTGTGACCAGTATACTCTCCACCGTGTGGAACCCGGCGCTTTTAAGACGGCTGATTGTACTACCGCTCAGACCGTTAACTCCTTTAAGCACGTCTACAGGCTGAAGCTCAGATTTAAACATACCCAGTAGGCCCCGGTTGAAGCTTAGTCGAAGCCTCTATATATACACCCACGTACCGCTAAGGGGGGAGGGGGGGTCGACCTCTAAAGCAGAATAGGTATCGCAGGTTATAGAATTGCTATATGTAGTGTACGTCTTTGAAGAACTTAAGGAGGCTTCTCAACGTGTCGTTATTCAGGTTCAACCGGTATCTTCTAGGCGTGTAGGGTAGCTCTTCCACCCAACCTAATGCTATGAGCTCGTTTAGATTCCTCCGGAGGCTTGTAGGCTTTGCATAAGTCTTCCTCTCAAGCTCATACTTGGTGAGAGCTTGACTTGAACTCATGGCTAGAGCCCTCAATATCCTAAGCTTTACAGGGTTTCCAAGCGCCCTCTCAACCTCTTCCGTGATTTTATTCTTCACTTATGAACCCGCCTTTCAGCCTCTGGATGATATTGGCTAAGAAACGGTCTAAGTCTTCAGCTGGAACGTTGCTTATACCTATCCGCGTTAGACTTCTGACGTCGATTATTCTCCTATCTGCTAAGTCTTGGACGTACTCATCCACTTCCATTATGGGCTCTCGGCCGTATTCTTCGCAGACTATCTTAGCCATTTCCCTTATCTCACGTAGAGAGACATACGGCGTCTTCTTTAGGCTAAGGGCTCTAGCCAAAGCCAACAGTACCAGCTTTTCTTCATCTGGCAGACAGAGTATATCTTCAGTGGTAAACTGTGGATGGGTTTGGCTATGAACCTTCCTAACGTGTTCAGGCCTTATATCTGGGCTACCCTCTCGATCTGCAAGAATACCTGAATAAAGCAACAGGTCGAGGGCATACCTTATGTCGCCGTTGACGGGAGAACTGGCTGTTACATCGGCTATAAACTCCAGTATCTCGTCTGAGTATGTTCCAGGGTAGAGGGCTTCTTCCGCCCGTTTAGCAAGTATCTCAGCCACCTGCCTGGAGGTGTAGGGCTGGAAGACTAGGTAAACCCGGCTTAGAGTGCTCAGTTCAGCAGGGTCTAGAAGCTTTTGGAAACCCTGCTCTCTAGCTAGAAAGGCGGCTCCGACGACTCCGCAGGGTCTTTCAGGCGTCAGCTCGTTGAGCCTAGTGAGGTCATATATGACACCCTCGTCTTTGAAGTGCCTAACATAGTAGTCTATCTCGTCTATGACGAGAAATATCTTCAGCCCAGTATCCTGCAGGAATGCTACCATGTTTCCGAGGATCTCCTCCGCACTCAGACTCATAGATACGAGCTTTGGATCTATCTTCCGGACAAGATTCCTATAGAGGACGGTCCTCCTACCCCCTTCAACCCTCAGGTTAAGATAGATATACTTCAGCTTAAAACCCGTTTCTCTAGCCCAACTCTCCATACGACGACCGAACAATCTGAGCGTACAGGTCTTACCGGAACCGGCTGGACCTACAACTTGGACGACCCTTGGGAAAGCCTCCATAGGCTTCTCTAGGACATGTTTAAACATATCCCTGAGTATGCCGAGCTCCGTCTCCCTATGTGGGAGGCTATCCCAGATAGATTCAATGGGGAAGTCTGGGAGTAGACGGTCGCGGGCCTTGAACACACTCCTACGGCTCACAGTTGAAAACCACTCAAATACTCTAAATAGATGTTTTTAACAGTTTTATGAAACCAAAGATTATGGATAAAATCTTTCTATCACCCGATATATAAAAAACAAGGGTAGAATCACGGTTGCGGAATCCTCCTCCAAAGAGGATTTAAATACGTATGTATGATGGCCTTAAGTTCTTCGAGATGCGCGAGTAGACAGTTAGTGTTCTGAGGAAAATATATAAATGGTGCCAAGGGAGTAGGGTTTGAACCGGAGGCGGCTGGAGAAATATCCTCAATCGCCCTTTATCTTTTTAATATGTACTTACTCTATAGGTCTTCTTCTTATAATGGTCTCGGATACTATAGTAATGTAATTGTATAGTTTCTCTCCTAACTCTAATACGCGTAATATAGCATTAAACCTATTGGAGATTTGAGGCTCATGCAGTCTAAGGAGGGCAATACCGGGCGGTTTATGTGAAGTACATAAGTGGCCGAAGTCTTTGTCCATGGTTACTATGATTTATCCTCCCTCTTTGCGAGCTCTATCACTCCTACATCGCTTGCACCTTGACTCAAATAATAACACTCTCTACTGTTACGCCACGTTACTTAAGCTCTTTGTACACCTTAAGCCCTACGTTCTCGTCTAGTAGGGGCTTAGGCTTCTGCAAAGGTTATTTCCTCTCTGCCGAGAACTTTTACCGCATATAGGAGAGCTGCATAGACATCTTTAACCTCTATGTTATAGTCTTTCGCAATTTCCTCCGGCTTCATACCCCTACTCAGAGGCCTCAGTACTAAGTCGACAGTTATCCTTGTATCGCGTATCACAGGCTTACCAGCCATAACATCTGGCCTAATGACTATGCGGTTAAGCAAATCCTCCAAGTCGAACAGCTAATTAAACTATTAGTAGAAGCCCTATCAAACGTTCATATAAAAGTAGCCGAACTGCAGATCAAATATTGAAACCGCATCTAAGACGATTACCGAATTCATCAGCAAATACGGTTTTTCAAAGGATGTTTATAAGAGGGTTGCTGAAAGACCTTAGCGTTCCCCGTATATCTTTCACATACTGTAGGTATATCTGTTCACGACGCGGGCGATTATAGGTCTACGTCGTTTAAACTAGGCATAGTTTTCTCAGTAGACCCGCTAATGTGGATGTCTGAAGAGAAACTATACATCCGCTTTGAAGATACAATACTGGAAGCTGATAATAGAGTTGAAGTTCTAACTGGCTTAACGCCTCTAGACCTCGACGATGTTAAGTCAACGATGCGTGAGAAGAACATACACTTCTCAGAGTTAAATCTAGAATGAGAATTATACTATTTCAGAAGACCTGGGGAAAATGAGCAGAGCACATTCAGAAGAACGCAGACCCCAGACCTAGGCTATAGAAGTGTTGCTGATTTCATAGCCGACGCTTTAACGAACAGTCGAGTACTCTAAGTTTCTCCATAAATTCTCTTTCCTCTATTGAAACCCCAACAGTCTTCCAACCTGAACCAGACTTTATCGTAGGAAATGATAAGGTTGATGTAAAAAGCCTCATCATCTAGGAGGAGACGCGAACCCTACCATATAAATAGAAAACGCTTCAAAGAACATTTTGCCGATGTTTATGTTTTCATAAGGTTTAACGAGTAACTATCTTAGGCTTGGATATCGAGATGGCCTACGAGAAGCGAAGTAGAACAGACTGAGGCTGAAAAACTCAAGTACAGTGAGGCTTTTAAGATACCTTTGAAAGAGCTGAATCCTATCATAACTATAAAACGGTGTTATAATGGACATTTTCTCCGCATCAGAAAAGAAAAACATGGAGAAAATCCATAGAAAAATAATGGAAAAACCTGGAGGTACCTTTGTAAAAAACTGGTTTATCTAGAGTTCTATTAATTAGAAAACTAAATAGAACATTAATTCTACTTGATATAGAAAAATGTTTTTAGGCTTTTCCAAACCCCGAAAATCGGGTCAACTGCTTCAATGAATTTACTATATTCATCCTTATATCATCAGCTAGGCAGTATCCTTTCATCCCTAACTTATGTCCCATCAACCATTCAAGAAGACCCCTATCCATACCAGCTCCTCTACCGTATTGTAAAAGAAAACTCTCAGGTTATTTGGCCTCGGTTTACCCCCAGTTCTTTTGAAGGCTGAGGCGACACTACCCCTCATTCTTTACTGTTAAAGAATGCTCTTTAATCTCCAATCTATGTTGACGGGGGCTTTAAAGTAAAAATTAACCAAACATTGTTAGAAAAATTTTTAAATAGTTTGAATTAAACATTAATTGTATGAAGTGGCAAAGGATTTTATTTTTCCTTTGTCTATTTATCTTAATTTGCACCATTTCATTCTTCAGAAGTGAAAATTATAATGAATCTATAAGAAAAAATGATGGATTTATTTCTTTTAGTTTAATCGTCCGAATTGATGATGAAAATGAGTGGCAAAATTTTGTTTCATTTCTCGAGTCTACCGATTTTCACAACTTTACATTCGTTTTAGACTATCGTTTCAGCAATTATATGAAAAATCATGTAATGATTAATCAGACGCGTATTAACTTCCTTAAAAATTATGGAAAAATGATCCCCGTTTTCTCTCTTATGATCGCCTCTCTTTCTCCGAGGGAACGTGAATCTTATGCAGATAATATTTTTAAATATTGGTATGATCATATAGGCGAATACCCGAAGGGAATTTTTACCTTTATGCCCGACACATATACGGTTAATTATTTACATTCGAAGTATGGAATTCTTTATATTCAAGGTTACTGTTTCGATCAGTACCTTATTGATTGGATGACTACGAGGGGTGGATGGCAACTGCCATATTATGCCTCTCCATTCCACATCCTAAGGCCGAACAATGTTTATCCAAGGGGAGTGGTTGTTTTCCCCCATATTACATGGGATTGGGTTGCCTCCTTCACCCATGACCATCAATATAGTACACATATTTTGGGCACCTATGTGAAGTTTAATCGTAATTCTAGCCTCGCTTTAAATTACATTATTTATCTCTCAGAAGAAACTCTAGGAAGAACTACACCGTTTGGTTTTGTGAGTATCCAAGCTGAATGGGGTTGGGCACTCGTTAGGCCGGGTTTAATCGATGAGTTTTCTACTCTCATAGATTATTTTGTAAGTAAGGGTTTTAGATGTTGGACATATGAGGATGTTGCAAAATGGTTTTTAACCAACTACGATTTTACACCTTCCTATCATCTTATTTTCACTTCTCCAGTCTTCCAAAATGAAACAATAGAATGGTTTTACTGTCTAAATTTTAGAGTTGCGAGAATAGGTTCGAAAATCGTCAGCTACGTGGATTATACTGCCCAAGAGAACGATGTTTCCCTACTTCAGAAAACAGCTATTAACACATCTAAACCTCAATCACCTGAAAACTGTTTGGATAATAGTTTAACCTTCGAGATCGATGCTTTAGGAGGGGCACCTAATAGAGCACCTATAAAAACTGAACCATATACGTACACTGGAGAACTTAAAGACTTTCCTCTCCATTACAATCTTCATAAAACCACCATTTACTCTTATGTTCCAACTTTAGAGCAGTTCACGTTTTTTATCTTATCCAGAAAGTTGGACCGCGGAGGAAAAAGAGAATAAAGCTTGAAATATATGAGAATAAACCTTACATCAAACCGGAAAACGAGAACAAATAGGAGATAGCTCATCAAATGATAGTACCATATAGTAGGTTCATTTTTCCACATAAAACCAGAAAAATTCAACCATTTTAAAGGAAACTTCAAAGTAAACTAACTACAGTCTACTCCAAGTACTTCTACGACCGAACGAAAAGCATTAATAGCATAGGAATCCAGATGGGTGGTTAAAGAAGAAGGGTAGAAATATTTAATGTGAAACGTTAGACTATTATTCGACGTGTACACCATTGTTTAACAGGTAAACTTTATGCCATTTTAAGTCGTGTTTTGTCAACGATTTAGCTAATTTGATCTCTACGGCATTTTCATGTTCTCTAGTTTCTAAGACATAATCGACCATAGATTTCACGTTTTCTTCTACACTCTCACTCTGAACTCCACTATCAACTACGAAAAGCGCTATCGCTCCAATCTTCCTTGTTTGCGCTTTTAACCTGTAGATTAAGTTTAACACGAGGCGCTCATCGCTCACCATCGTGAACAGTTGAGACAACGTATTGATAAGTACTCTGCTGACGTTGCCACCCACCCTATAGATAACCTCTTTAACAACATCAGCTCTGCTGAACTCTGTAAGTTCATACGTTTGAACGCTAACTGGTGAATAGTAGAAGAAGTCAAGCATCCCAGTGTTAACATACTGTTTTAAATCCCAGCCGTAGTTGATCTTAAGCTGAAGACTTAAAATCTCTAGGTCTTGGTTCGTACTAAAACAGAAACACTTCTCACCATTCTTCAAACCACTATAAATAAAGTGAAAACCAATATGAGATTTCAAAGTACCAACAGGACCAGCAAGAACAACAGTAGACCCTCTTATAAAACCACCCTGCAAGAGAAAATCTAAACCGTCAATACCAACTTTAACCTGATCCAACTCCACGGATAAGCGTAACCCTTTACGTATAAAAATTTTTTTAAATCAAACATTATAATTTTGTAATCTTAAAAATCATTAACAATAAAAAATACCTTAGAAAATTGAAAAACTAAATGGAATTTAAATCTAACTGGTGAATATAAAAATCGTGAATAGTAGCGGGGGGTCGATTTGAACGACCGATCTCCGGGTTATGAGCCCGGCGGGTTAACTTTACCTGGCGGCGGAGTAGCGTTCGCCACCATCTGGCTACCCCACCCCGCTACTTAAGGTTAGCTTAAGTCCTCTGGTTTAATAAAGTTTACTTTCTAAGACTATGTGGAATATTTTATGCTTACCTGGTTTAAATGATGTTTAACTTACGGTTCTTACTATTAGTAGCCAGTCGCCTGGTTCTGGGGGTGTTAGATTTAGATTGTTATCTATGAATACGCCTATTTTCACCTCTTCCTCTCTACGCGGGCTTACCCATACTGCTTCAAACGGCTTCTTGATCCTGCTGAGGTTTAAATTCAGATTCTGCATTTTAGGCGTGTATATTACGGCGATTTCACCATTTTCGCTTCGACATGCGGCTACGAATAGTTCTATGTTTCTAAGACCGGG
>JAWCKO010000036.1:8419-10127 GCA_038851915.1 Bathyarchaeia archaeon | reverse complement strand
GTTTTCCGGGGGCGTACGACTGGTGCTCCAATATGCATGGTTGTGAGGAATTTAGACGTAGATTCAACAGCCTATGAGGAGTTTAAATTTAAACCTAGACCTGGTCACGCTGACTATCCGGCTTACATTAGATATGGTGGGTTCAACGACTATAGGGGTGGAGGAGTATTCTCGGGGCGTATGACTGTGGCATATGTCATGGCTGGAGCTGTAGCTAAAAAACTACTTTCAACAATAGGTGTTGAGGTATATGCCCACACAGTTCAAATAGGGCGTGTTAAACTTGAGAGAGAAGTAAGCTTAGAAGAGCTTAAAACCAAGGTCTATAGTAGCCGTGTCAGATGCGTAGATCAAAAGGTGTCTGAGGAGATGGAGCAGGTTATACTGGAGGCCGCAGCTAAATCCGACAGCGTCGGAGGCACTGTTGAAGGCTTAGCGTTTAATGTTCCGGCTGGTTTAGGAGACCCGTTATTCGGAAGCCTTGATGGAGATATTGCCCATTTATTATTCAATATTCCCGCAGTTAAAGCGGTGGAATTTGGAGCTGGTGTTGAAGCGGCATCTATGATGGGTTCTGAGTTTAACGACCAGTATACCTATAGGAATGGTAGAGTAGAAACGTTGACCAATAATTCAGGCGGTATTTTAGGAGGATTATCTAACGGCATGCCCATAGTGGTTAGAGCATCATTTAAACCAACTCCTTCAATAGCCAAAAGGCAGAGGACGATAGACCTACTTAAAAAAGAGAACACTTTCATAGAGATCAAGGGTAGACATGATCCTTGCGTGGTTCCACGAGCAGTACCCGTCGTTGAAGCCTGCTTAGCATTCGTAATAGCGGAACACTGTTTAACACTAGGATTTATACCAAAAGTTTTTGAGAATGCTTAAAAACAGAATGTATAAATCGCCCTTAAAGGTGTAGTCCATTGGAAATAGAAGAATTGAGAAAACGCATAGATCAAGTGGACTCAGAAATGCTTAAGCTTCTCAAAGAGAGATCTGAACTGGCTAGTAAGATTCTAGAAGCTAAGAAGAAGCTGGGTTTACCGTTTAAAGACGTTAAACGTGAGATGGAAATACTTGAAACTGTAAGAACCAAAGCTGTAGACCTCGCTCTAGATCCAACGCTTACAGAGGAGATTTTCAAAAGGATAATCGGGCTATCTACGTCATCCTACCGTGATATTAGTATAGCCTATCTAGGTCCTAAAGGCTCATTTACAGAAATAGCTGCTAGAAAGTTTCTAAATGAAGCTAATTTACAGTATTTGTCTAAGCTGACCATACGTGAAGTCTTCAGAAGTGTTGAAGCTGGCGACGTAGACATGGGAGTTGTACCTGTTGAAAATTCTATCGAAGGATCTGTGAATGTTACACTAGACCTTCTTTTAGATACACCCTTAAAAATCTACGGTGAAGTGGAGCTTAGAATAGATCATTGTTTACTGGCGGGATCAGGGTCTACAGTAGAAGATATAAGGGTTGTCTTCTCACATCCTCAAGCTATAGCTCAATGTAGAGCGTTTCTTGAAACAGTAATTCCCCAAGCTGAAATAGTGGAAGTAAATAGTACTTCTAAAGCTGCTGAAATCGTGAGGAACCTGCGTGGAGCCGCCGCCATAGCGTCAGAGTATACCGCCTCAATATATGGCTTAGAGGTTTTAGCTAAGTCCATACAGGACTACCATGATAATTACACGAG
>JAWCKO010000036.1:0-8409 GCA_038851915.1 Bathyarchaeia archaeon | reverse complement strand
CTCGTTTTGAGTTTGAAGGAGCATCAGCCCACTGGTCTTGACAAGACGTCGCTCATTTTTTCAGTCCCTAATAAACCTGGCGCCCTCTATAAGGCATTAGAGCCGTTCGCCTCAAAAAACGTGAATCTGAGTAAAATAGAGTCTAGACCGACTAGAGGTAAGCCTTGGGATTACGTATTCTACATGGATATGGAGGGTCATAGGCTCAACCGTAACGTAAGCGAAGCTATAGAAGAGCTTGAAGCAAGAGCCAGTTTTCTAAAGGTTTTGGGAAGCTATCCAATGGCTAGGAGGAGGTTCTGAAAGTGCTCGGAAAATTCCTAGAGGAAGTTGAAACAGTCTACGTAGACGATGAAGTAGATCCAGACTACGGTTTTACAGAATACCTTAGGAAGACCGATTCCCCCGTAGTATTCCGAAGAGTAAATGGATATCCGAATTTAAACGTGGTGGGAAACCTATGCAGTTCCAGGAGAATGATATCTAAAGCCTTGAAAGCACCGTATGAGAGTATTCAAGAAGCTTGGGCTGATGCTCTAGAGCATCCTAAACCCTATGAGTATGTAGACTCTGCTGAATTCATGGAAAATGTTTACGAAAAACCTGACATAGTAAAATACCTGCCATTTCCAATATTCTACAGAGGCCTTAGACGACGTTATTCGACTGGAACAATAGTGTTAGCTAGGGATCCGGAAACTGGTAGGATGAACGCCTCGTTCCATAGGCTTATGCTGCTTGAAAAGAATAGATTCGCTATAAGAATAGTTCCGAGAGACCTTTACAGGTTTTACATCCTCAACCGTGAATCTAATAGGGATACGGAAGTCGCCGTAGTATCAGGCGTTCACCCGACTATATGTATGGCTGCTGCAACATCATACCCCGATTTAAACGAGTTGCAAGTTGCGAGAGTCTTCCACGAATTTAAATGCGTAAACGTAGATGGGCTTGACGTACCAGCTGAAGCGGAAATTGTTATGTTGGGTAGAATTCTTAAGGATGAGCAGTCTGACGAAGGACCATTTGTAGACCTCACCGAAACCATTGACGCTGTTAGAAGACAACCAGTCTTGGAGGTTGAAAAGCTCTATATGAAGAGTAAGCCGATCTGGCACTTAATCTTACCTGGCGGTTTAGAACATAAACACTTAATGGGGGTTCCCCAGGAGGCTAGAATGCTTAAAATAATCAGAAACACTGTACCCACAGTTAAAAGAGTATACCTCACAGTTGGCGGTTGCTGTTGGCTTCATGCAGTTGTCGCAATTAGGAAGATAAATGAAGGTGATGGTAAGAACGCTGGTTTAGCCGCTTTAGCAGCCCATCCAAGCCTGAAAATGGTGGTGGTTGTAGATGACGACATAAATGTTGAAAATTCCAACGATGTTGAATGGGCTTTAGCGACAAGACTACAACCAGATAAAGGTGTTGTAATAATTTCAGGTGTTAGAGGTTCAAGTCTAGACCCATCTCAGGGGAAGACGGGTTTAACATCTAAGTGGGTTATAGATGCCACTATCCCACTTGAAGCCGATGTAAGCTCTTTCAGGAGGATTACCTAAACCTTGTATTTGACGAGTGATGAAGAGCGTATTCTTAAGGGAGAGGAGGGCTATGCTAAGCAGAAGGCTATGGAAATTGTCACGGCATTAGGCGACATATACGGTGCTGACATACTCATACCAATATCTTCAGCGCAGATCGCAGGTGTAAGCTATACGTCTTTAGGGGATGAAGGCATAGAATGGCTTGAATCCCTACGTGATTGCCATGTAGCTGTTCTAGCTACGCTGAATCCGGCGAGTATAGACCTTGAAAACTGGCGAGACATGGGTGTGCCCTCCGAATACGCTTGTAAACAGCTTAGAATAATAGATGCATATAGGCAATTGGGGGTTAAACCCGTATGCTCCTGTACTCCATATCTTGTAGGCGTAATCCCTAGGTTTAGGGAACACATAGCTTGGTCTGAATCTTCAGCAGTATGTTATGCAAACTCGGTTTTAGGTGCTAGAACAAATCGAGAAGGTGGCCCCTCAGCGTTAGCCTCAGCTATAGTGGGTAAGACGCCTAACTATGGATACCACTTAGATGTAAATCGTAAAGCTACGGTATTGATCAATTTAAACGTTAAACTTGAAACGTTAAGCGACTATAGTGCTTTAGGTTATTGGGTGGGTGAGACGATAGGCTCGGGTGCTCCATATTTCCGAGGTTTAAAACCTCGTTGTAACGAAGAGCTTAAAGCCTTGGGGGCTGGTTTAGGGACAACGGGCAGTATTGCTCTATGTCATGCCGAAGAGGTTACACCTGAGTATGCGAATGCGTTAACTGATCAAGTTGAAAGATTAAACTTCACAGATAGAGACCTTAGAGAAGTTTACAATGAGCATTTTAAACCAGTAGATGAGTCTGTAAAACACGTAGCTATAGGCTGTCCACACATGTCTCTAATAGAGCTTGAAGAAGCGGCTAAAATCCTCGAAAATAGACGTGTAAGGAAAGGCTGCAAACTCTGGTTCTTCACATCAATAGCCGTTAAAAGATTGGCTGAAAGATGCGGCTTCCTTGATATTATAAGGAGAGCTGGTGGAGAAGTTTACACGGACTGCTGTATGGCTCTAGCTCCACTTAAAAGTCTAGGTGTTGAAAACATCGCTGTAGATAGTGCTAAAGCCGCTTTTTACACCCGGCTCTTGACGCATGTGGACGTATCCTTTGGAAATCTTAAAAAATGTATAGACTCTATTACAGAGGTTTGATGAAAGTGATTGTAAGGTGTAGAACTATATCTAAGGGGTATGGGGAAGGCTATGCCCTAGTATCCCCCAAACCTATAAGTTTCTTCGGTCAGATTGATAGAACCACCGGGGTTGTATGTGATGAAAACCATCCACTTTATGGGGAGTCTATAGCTGGTAAAGTCTTAGTCTTCCAAAGCGGTAGAGGATCAACAGTAGGCTCATACGTTATCTACGGTTTAGCTAAAAGGGGGAAAGCTCCCTCGGCTATGATATGTATGGAAGCCGAGCCGATAGTTGCAGTTGGAGCTATAATTTCGGGAATACCTATGGTTGATAGACCCGAGAGGAATGTGTTTAAAAACGGTGTTTTTGTGAAAGTTTACGCTGATAGAGGCTTTATAGAGGTTTTAAATTAGCCTCTTCATACTCCTCATAAGATTATGTGAAATGTTTGAAATAGATTCCGTCAATCTTCTACCGTCTAAGCCGTAGAATGCTATATGCAAACCCTCGGATTCTATCAGCTCCTCCAGTAGTTCCATAAAAATCCCCCTACCCGCAACTCTAACGCTGTTTTCCGCGATTCGACGTGAGGTAAACTCTACTCCACACGATGGGCTCCCCTCAATACCTATGATGGCTAAAATCTTTATTTTAGGTTTAATTGAAAGCTCTTTAAACGCCTTCAAATCTCTGAGAACGCTCTCCGCTAAAGCCTTACAGTGGACTACAAACCCAGGTAGTACTTCATAATCATCACGGGTCATAGGTCTCCTAGGGTTTCCTAGTAAGCCAAACTCTGGACATGGAAGTTGGTATAAACCAACCCTCATTAATTTAAGTCCTTCGAGAAAATCTGATACGAAGCCCTCAGTCCAAGCACCCGAATCACCGTCCCAAAACCATCGAGTTGCTTGATTAAGGATGCAATGAGCCACAGCTACTACGTAGTTTGAATGAATGCAATCACCTGAATAGTTGGTTTGAAGTAGCCCACTTTGCTTAAGCATACACTTACACCTCTCTTCCCAATAACCAACATAGACTTTACCAAAGTTATTCTCCAACTGTTTTGTATAGTTTATTAATCATTTTCAATGCTGTTTCAACCATTATTTCGCCTGCTTCAGGTGATAGGATATTTGGCCCTATGGTTGTTTCATAGCTTCCTGAAGACGTTAAATCGCCTTCCTCTCTAAACGCTTCAACGGTTGGAACGTATCCTACGTAATCGTTGGCGAGCTCGCATATAAACGTGTATTTGAAAGGCGACTCCTTCTTTATCTTCAAACCGTGTTCTACGAAAATTTCACCTGGAAGCCCAACTATAACCGCTAGATCGCCTACTGCTAGTACTTGAACCCACGTTTTAACGTGTTTTGGAGCGTTTAGAAGCTCCTCCAACTTGGGGTGGAAGAAGTACTTTAAAGCGTAGTGCCGCATATTGACGGCTTTAACTTCTCCTTTTGCAAGCTTCGATGCAAACTTCAACTCCTCCTCCGTAGGGAATCGTCTCGGGATTACAACCTCCTCTATGGATGCCGCCAGTTTTAAACGGCTTTTAAAATGCATCTGATTCCAAGCCCATATTGTCTTCCCAGCTAGAAGAGATGCTACTCGCTCAGCGTGTCCGAAGAGCTTGTTCACCTCTTTATGCGGCTTCATAGCGTCGAACATTATAACGTCTCCACATGCGCCATTAGCAAGCATCGCTACAAACTCTTCACCTTTAATACGCTGTATAACGTTTGAAAATATGCCGAAGTAGTCTGCTGAAATAGTATACATGTCCTCCCTCTTCTCAGTAGGGCTTAAACCGGCATAATGCATAGCATAATTCGCCATCAAGCCTAAAGTATCACCATTCGGCTTTCTAACGCATAAGATGTTGACCTCAGGGTCTATTGGACCAGCTGGTTTAACAATATCAGGGTTTAAAACACCTGGGTTCGTCCACACAGTCCCATCCCTCATGTAGAAACGTCTATTCCCCAGAGGTTTAGCCTCCTCCTCTCTTTCAACGCTTAGCTCAGCGTCTGTAAGCCTATTCACCGCCAACTGTACAGCATCCGTAATCCTACGGGTTAGAAACCCTCCGTAATCCATGTCTTTTAAATCGGGACCAGTATGAGTATGTGTACAGCAGATCAAAACGTTTGAAGGAGCTATTCTAGTACACTCATAAACCATACGCTTCGCCTCATCCAAATATCTACGCTCAACACCGATCAAATCGCAGACAACAACAGCCAGCCTAGTCTCACCGTCATCCAAAACAAGAGCCTTCACAAATAATGGATCATGAACATCCTTCGCAATCCTCTCCTCAAAATAGCCGGAAATTCTAATACCCAAAGGAGGAGTAACATCTACAATAGCAGCCCCAGCCCTCAAACAACCCATAGCAAACACCTTAAGATTCTTTTAATACCTCCTCCTTAAAAATCCGCAGCTGTCTTAATTGTAATAGAGTCTTCAAGTCCTTGAGACAACTGGATAAGATGCGGAGGAATATTCCGTACACATTTCAAGTTCATATATTATTGAATGGGTATTTTCAACCCGTCTGGACCACGCTTATATATGCCAAGTTCAGATATTTTAGCCAGTTGATTATTTGAGAAAACGGGTCCATCGCTACAAACTCTATAGGGACCTAAGCAACAACTCCCACACATTCCTATTCCACACTTCATGTATGCCTCCAGACTTGCTTGAACTTTATAATTCATTTTCTTACACTCTTGGAAGACTTGACGTATCATAGCTGGTGGGCCACACGTGTAAACCGTGTCATACTGAGGTTTGAAATTCTCAACGTACCCTTTGAAGACTTCGCTGATTAATCCTTCAACTCCTAAGCTTCCGTCATCTGTTGAAATCGTAAGCTTACCGTTAATTGTTCTCGTCAATGTATCGACCCAGAAAGCGTTTGATCTGCTTCTGAAGCCTATGAAAGCGTCGATTTTACAACTAGAAGTGCCGAGTCTTTCAATTAGGGGGAGTAGAGTAGCTAGTCCAATACCGCCAGCTACGACGGCTACATAGCCTCCTACTTCTTTAAATCCATTACCGTAGGGTCCCCGTATGTAGAATCTGTCTCCAACCTTCAATCTATGCATAGCTTCTGTAGCTTCACCAACTTTAGCAACTGTTACACCACATAGATCTCCTATTCTTGAAATGCTCAGCGGAATCTCATCTACGCCAACTATCCAAACCATTAGAAACTGACCTGGTTTAGCCTTAGAGCAGAGTTTATCTCTGAATAGGAAGGTTTTAACTTTGAAATTTTCCTCCAGAACTACTTCAGCCTCGACCGGTCTTCTAACGTTTTTCATTTAAGCTCACCTCCTATGGGCTAGCCCTCTGACCTCCTCTAAGGATTTAAAGCCCTTAAGCTTCAGAAGCTTCTTCAGCTCTGTTGATATTTCTCTGAAAACTCTTAAACCTCGTCTGGCTATAGCTGAGCCTATTTGAACGGCTACAGCTCCAGCCATGATAAACTCAATAACGTCTTGTGCCGTTTCTATACCGCCACATCCGAATACTGGCACATCCAACGTCTCAGTTATTTCATAAACGCATCTTAAAGCTATCGGTTTGATGGCTGGCCCCGATAATCCTCCAAATACTCCGGCTAGTACTGGTTTACCAGTTTCTAAGTCTATAACCATAGATTTTACTGTGTTTATTGCGGTTAATGCGTCAGCCCCTCCATTAACCGCCGCCAAGGCTATCGATGTTATGTCTGAAACATTTGGTGTAAGCTTCACTATGATTGACTTATCGTTTAAATTCTCTTTAAGCGTTTTAACGTAAGATTTTACAAGCTCAGGGCTTCTACCTATTTCAGATACTCCTCCTACGTGGGGGCATGAAACGTTAAGCTCTACTGCTGAAACGGTTTTAAGTTTAGAAATAATCTTTCCCATTGTTGCCAATTCTCCTTCGGAGAAGGCGTAGATGCTCAGTATGAGAGGCACCTTTAGTCCTTTAAGTTTCCTCAATTCCTCTGTGAACATCTTTAACCCTGGATTCGGCAGACCCATAGAGTTTACAAGTCCAAACCCTAAGTCAACGATTGTAGGATTCGGATATCCCTCTCTTGGTTTAAGACCTATAGATTTTGTAACGACGCCACCAACACCCGAGTACATGACCCTTTTAAGTATTGGTGCTGTTAAACCAAGTACTCCAGCCGCTAGGATAAGTGGGTTTGGAAATTTCAAGTTTAAGATTTCAACGTGTAAGGATTCGTTGTGCTCTTGGTTGTTCATCGGCTTTAAAAAGTAAGTTTTCAACCTATAAATGCGTATCTATAAGGTTGATGCTCACTTAAGCTTCCAATATTCAGGATAGTGTTTTCTTCGGATTAACCCTTGTGTGCATTCTATTTTTTCAAGTTTGGTGGACTCACATGGTTTAGCTTCTACAAGATTAGAGTAGAGGCTTTAAACATGGTAGGAAAACATATGATACGGATTTAAAAATAGGTTTTAAAATACTATCCGTAAAGGTTAAGTTTTTAAACCCCCAGTATATCTTCTAACTAGGTGTAAAATATGCCAACTCACGGTAGTCTTACAAAAGCTGGTAAAGTTAGAAGTCAAACCCCTAAAATACCTGCTAAACCTAAAAGTTTCCCATCGCCTAGAATTAGAAACAGAAGTAACTATGTTAAACGTTTAACTTTAAACAGAAAACCAGGCCAAAACTGGATAGCGAGCACTAGTAGCTAACCCTTCTTCTCCTCCTCAGATATAGGTGGTGGAGGAGCTTTAGTAGTCGCCATAGCCCATCCAATCCATATTAAGATAGCCCAGAAGACTAAAACAATAATATACACAGGTATTGCTAAAGCCCACCAACTGAGTCCCTTATCCATGATTTCCCAGTCAGTCGGCGATAGAAATAACATCCACGTATACACCACTACTATTATTACACTTAAAAGGCACAGTAGGAAACCCACACTTCTCTCACTCATATTAAACCCTCCAGCTAAACATTAGGGTTTTGAATCTAGCATTAATTCTAGGCTTCTGCTCCTTAAATAGTTAAGTAATTCTTTCGGAGTTTTAATCCAATCTAAGCATGGCTTTCAATCGCTTCACTATTCTTCAAAAATCCAGCTAAGACTTGGTGGCTCTTAATCCCCTTGGGGTTGAAACTCTAACAGCTATAACCCTCACCTGATCCACGGTATTTTCACACCAATCTGCAACATTTTCAAGAGCATCTAGAAACTGGGCGACCATTATAGTCTCACCCAACGTAGCATCCTTACAAGAACCCATTTTTACAAAGAGTTTACGGCATTCTTCATAGATATCGTCCACCTCCTCCTCCAATCTCTCAACTCTATCAGCGTTTTCAAGGGATTTCTCAACATCAGAAAGTAGTAGTGAAACGGTACTCTTCACATTATGCGCGCACTCATTAACTCTCCCAGCCATTCTGAGAACTACACTTTTCAATTCCTCGCTAAGCCCTCCTATGCGTATAATAGACATCAACCTTCCCGCCTCCCTAGCCCAATCCGCTATCCAATCTATCCTCCTAACAAGATCCATTAAAGCCGCCTTGTCATCAGGAGTTAGTTCACTAGCAGATAACTCATTTAAAATCGCTCTTCTTACGTAATCTGCCTCCATCTCCT
>JAWCKO010000035.1:0-10367 GCA_038851915.1 Bathyarchaeia archaeon | reverse complement strand
GCGAGACAGTTCGTCTTTCTGAATGGTTACAGTTGTGTTCTCAATAAGTTCACCTTGCCATCCGAGTATTTTAAGGTTGTAAGATCCATTGATTATATCGTTGAATCTTATTAACCCGCTTGAACCGGATAAGCGGACGTACTCCTTCGTTATATTCATACCGAGAGACCTGAGAATTGCCAAAACTCCCGCCAATGGACTGCCGTCACTACTTAACGTTACGACGTTGAAATCGCATAACCAAGTTCTTAAAGTGATGTTTTCAGGGCGGAAAATCTCCACTACACCTTTACCTATCGTCTGATTTCCATCGTAAACATACCATTCATACTGGCCCATTTGGATTTTAGTGGACGCATTACCGGAGGACCCTATGGGTAGATTCAAAGTTATGCCAGCTGGGCTTACGAGTTTAAGCATAACATCTTTGATAACCGTTTCACCATCGTAATCCGAGGCAAAGAACGTTACATTAACAGATGGCGCTATGACAGGTAATAGCACTTTCACAGGATATGTTGCGACGAACGTTTCATTCCACGTTGATAGTGCGAATTCTATGTTGTATGTGCCTTCGGCTTTGGCTTGGAATAGCCAGCGAGTAGTCCAAATGCTACGAGCCGGTAGAGAACTACGGTAGACGGCTTTAGAGAGACACTCCAAACCAGAACCATAAGAAGCATCCAATACTAAGTCGTTTAGATCCTTCAAAGCAACTACGTCCAAATTTATCATTAAAATGTTGCCTAAAATCGTTTGGCTAGGACCCTGAGCCTTGATTAAGGCCATGGGTGTTTTAACCTTAACAATAGGGGATGTTTTAAACCTCAGAAACTCATTTTCTAGAGTTTTTAGATCAAACTGTTCTGGAAGCAACATAACTCTACCTTTAAAAGTTGAATCTTGACCCTCAACAAGCTTCATATGGTCGGCAAGATACGTTATCATGTAGCAACCCGGTATATCGGTTTGCACTATGAGACACGTTAAAATGTCCCTTGGTTCAATCGTCAGCCATATTCCTCCACGGGGACCGGCAAGAGCAGACCAATTTCCAGCCTTAAACGATTTGACATACGGTATTGAAGCTAATGGTAAGATGGAACTATCTGATAATATCACTGTCTGATAGAATTCTCTCTTATACATTGTGTTGAATGGGCTTAGTGCTGTAATGTCTGAGCCTTCTATGGGTGTGAATGCTGTTTCAAAGTCGAAGAAGCGGCTATTAGCATAAAACCTGAAAACCCTTTCAACCAAAACACCTGGGTAAAAGCCGCTCATAGAAATTTCAACCATTAAAGACCCATTTACCTTAATCGATAGGGCTAAGTTTTTCATGTCTTTAATACTTAGCCATGTGTTGTTTACCATTATGCATGGTGATGCGAAGCTCCATGATGGTGGGATTAAAGACTCGTTTAAGCCTGAGGATAAGTCGTAGAGAGCATAAAGACCCAGAGTTGGATTTACTCTGAAAACTGCTTTTAAATAGCTATTTGCAACCACTAGGTCTTTCGTTCCATTTTTAAATTTGATTTCACGTAAAATTAAATCGGATGCTTGCGTGTAGTCTGGTGGTGTGGTGGTTTTAGGGGAGTATTTAAGCGTGTAGCTTCTATTCATACTGCTTGAGACGTCTGTTAATATCAGGATTTTAGCGTAACTATAGTAGTGTGTGTTCGGATAGTATTGGGCTTCAAGTATTTGATAGGGTGTCTCCACACTCTTCTCATCGAAAAGCCTTAAAGAGCCTAAAGCAGCCTCACCATAAGAGAAATTAGCTGAAAAAACAACAGGCTCAGAAACATACCTAGTTTTCAGTGGGGTCTCCACGTATATCTGTATCGGGTTGGCTTTAGATTCTGCTTCAACCGGGTTGGGACTGGAAAATAGAGATGAAAGCGCTGATAACAGTAGGATCCCTATTAGAATACTAACCAGTTTCCTCAACTTCCTCAGCCCCTATTACACTTGTTAACTCGATTATCCTCTCATCAATCGTATCCAACTTACTTCTAAGCTCTGTAATACGTGTATCCATAGAGGACAGTTCTTCTTCTAGCCTAGACCTTTTGACGTCGTATTCACTTCTATCGTATTCACCAACCATAAATCTAACCCAGAGTTCTTTAAGCTGCTCTCTAAGACTATTAGCCTCCTTCTCAAGATCAGATAGCTCTGACTCTAAATCTGCTTTATCTACAAGCCAACTTTCAATTATTGAGTCGACAAATCTGCGGTATACGAGTTTCTTCTCCTTTAAAGCATTCTGATTTAAATCCGGACTTTTAAGGTATTGAGTATATTGGGACGCTATGAAAAGTTTAGAATCCATATCTAGACCTTCTAAAGCATCGTCTATCCGTATCGTAAGCTCTTCAAGCCTCGATATCGCATCCGGAGGACCTGTTGCCCCAGCATCGACCCTAGCTCTTTCCATTTCAACCACACATCTAATTCTCAAGTCTTCCAGCTCTGCTCTCAGCTTGAAAAACCTATCTAGAAGCCCTATGAGCTGAGACATGTACTCTCTTCTAATAGACCCGGCTGTTTGAGAGCTGACTTCACCGCTTGAAATCAACTGATTAAGCTTTTCAAGTTTAATACGCATATCTCTCAACAAATTGGAAGTTTCATTAAATTCCCGGATAGTTGAAGAGACGGTATCAGATATACTGGGGGCACCACGATCCAGCAGACTCCACCAGAAAATTAGAAATTTACAACACAATATAAATGTTACCTACCTAGGTTACCACTATGACACTATTAACGGTGTAATGGGGCCGGCCGGATTTGAACCGGCGATCACGTGGGCCCGAGCCACGTAGCCTAGACCAAACTAGCCGACGGCCCCCTTCTAACTCAAATATTGGAATTGGGCTATAAAAAGTTGTTTCCGCGGGGGAGAAATTAAACTTAAATGTAGTTGTATGTGTTTTCTTTAAATTGGTCTACCAATTGATAGAGGACGCCCTTAAAAATGAATTTAAAGAGTTGTGTAGAATGATTGATGAATTGGAGGTTTTTAAAACTGGAATGACCGCCGAAGCTAGGAAGATAATGTGTGCTAAAAACCGTGAGCTTAAAAAAATTAAGCTAATAATCGACTCAATAAGAGTTAGAAATGATGCATTATATTGCGTGGCTGATGTATGCAATACTGAAAAGATGCTCTACATAGCGAAGAACGAAGTGGAGCCTCCTACTGTTTTTAAGGATAATATTGTATGTAAAATTGATGGTTATACTATATCTATGGTAGACTTTAACGTTGATAATCTGAGAAGACTCTTAAGAGAGAAACCTGAATTCGGACCAAAAAACCTAGGTAAAACATCTAGGCTTGGATTAGGCGTTAGAATGCTGTTTACCCTCCACCATCTATTAAACGCCTTGAAAGAGTTGAATATCCCAGCAGATTTCCAGTTATCTGCAGGTAGGGAATTTTCCCTTAAAGATGTTGTAGACGCACCGCCTGGGATATATCCAGAGTGGCTTGGCCACACTGGACTTGACGCTGAAACTCTATACAACAGTATAGCCTTGGAGTGTTTTAAAATGGGTTTTGATGATTACGGTGCTGAAATCGACCATTTAATTATTGTTAGACATCCCGGTAGAGCTTTAACCAGAATACTTTCGCGTGGTGAGCAGACGGGTGAATACGTATCGGAGGAGTTGGAGGCATCTATGGATTATAATAGAAGAATAATAGATGAGGCTGTTGAAACGGGTTTTGTAAGAGGAATAACAGTAGATGCTTCAGATCTAATTAGATATGAGTTTACAGATCGGTCGAAGTGGACTATTGAAGATGTTAGAGAGAGGTTTTGGATGGAGTTTGGCGAGGAGGCGGAGGAAGTGCTTCGCAATGTTCAACCCTATCATCAGTATACGCTGGGTTACGTTGAAATATCATTTACTGAGGAGGAGGTTATGAGGTTTGCCTTAAAATACCGATTATGTCTACTCAAGTCTAGGGAATTATATGAGTATTTTAAACGTAAGATTTATGGAGATTTCAGTTTTGAGCTTTCACTCGACGAAACGCCTGAGCTTACAGATCCCAAGGAGCTGTTCTACTGTCTCTCTGAATGTAGGAGAATGGGTATGGCTGTCGATTTAGTAGCTCCGAATGTTGGATTCAGTAAGAGGGAGGACTATAAAGGCTCATTGAATGAACTTGAAAGAAGAGTTGAAGTTCTATCAACCATAGCTGGGTATTTCAACGCTATTCTAGATTTCCACTCCGGCAGCGACAAGAGTGTTGATGTATACCGGGCTATTGCAAGGGCATGTAAGGGTAGATTGAAGCTTAAAATGTCTGCAATATACCAGCTTAAGTTTTTTGAAACACTTGCGGAATTTCCCGAGGGGAGTGAAGAAAGACGGATTTTTGAAGAGATTTGGGATTATACTTTAGAGTATGTTAGAAGGAGGGCTTTAGAAGATGATAAAGTCGCAGAGCAGCAGCTTAGAGAAGTCTCTATACGTATGGGAAAAGCTGGTTTTATGAAAAACCCTAGAGATGATTTCTTCAGGTACTATTCCTTTATAGCGGTTAACGCTAAAGACTTGAATGGTAGGAGGATCTTCATGGATAGGCTCTATGGGCTTTCACGTAAGAGGGATGTTTATGATAAATACGCTGTGAAGGTTTTTAACGTCACTAGGACTGTCTCTGATGCGTTAGACTTAATTAGAGCAAGCTCAGAATAATCTAATGCTTCGCATATTGGTTGAACGGGGATTTCAACACTTCCAGTTAACTGGTGGTTGATTTGGTTACTTATGAAGCCCCAAGCTGGGATGAGATTTACGAGATGTGTTTAGATTTAGCTTTAATGATTAAAGCTTCAGGTTTTAAACCCGATTTGATCGTGGGCATAGCTAGAGGGGGATGGGTTCCAGCTAGGCTTTTATCGGATTTCTTAAACAACCCAAATATCACGAGTATAAAGGTTGAGTTTTACTTAGATATTGGGAAGACGAAAGACGAACCTGCTATAACGCAAGACATACAGGTTCCTGTAAATGAGAAGAAAGTCCTATTGGTCGATGATGTGGCAGATACGGGTAAAAGTCTAATGCTTGTTAAAAACCACCTTAAGAATCTGGGTGCTTTAGAAACTAGGATAGCTTGCTTGTATTTTAAGCCTTGGTCTATAGTGAAGCCCGATTACTATGTCAGGGAAACAGAGGCTTGGATAATATTTCCACATGAAATCAGAGAGTCGGCTACAAAGATCTGGTTAAAAGTTAAGGCGGAGGGGGGTAGTTTAAAATACGTTAAGAAGATTTTGGTGGAGGCGGGTGTTAAACGTAGGATAGTTAATAGGATAGTGGGGGAGCTTCTGCATGATAGCTGAAGTCAGGGAGTACGGATTGTACGTAGGGGTCTTAACGTTTAGGGGGGTCTACATAGAGAACCCTGAGCTTCTACTTAGAAAGCTTAGGGGGGATTTTAGCGGTTTAAACATTCAAGTTTTAAACGCTAGGAACATAGCTGGATTCAAGCACATACTTACCTCGGTTTTAACGGCTTTAGAAGCTTTCAATCATAAGCTGAATATAGCTAAAAACCTATCTATGGAGGTTTTAGTTAGAGCATCCACTCAACGGCAGATAAGCGAGGCTCTTAATGTTTTGGGCATCAAGGAGGGCGTATTCGATGTTGCTTTTGTAGCGATTGATGAAAGAAGAGGGAAGATTGAAGAGATTTTCAATACTCTTGTGAAGTACTACGACAATCGTGTAGATGAGCTTCTTCTTGAAGAAGATAGATCCGGTCAAATCATGGAAATATACGGAATATCAGAAGAAGACGTTGAAGCTGAAAACGAATATTCAAAAGGAAAATGGGAAGCCGTTAAAAATTTAGTAGCTGAAAAAGTTGCTTTAACCTTGATTCTTTAGTTTTATGTAGTATTTGAATTTACGTTTAAGCCTACTGTTAGACGCCTAAGCATACCGTCTCCCCATATCTACTTTCAACCTTAACAATATGTTAAGGTTCCGGCTATCAACCGTAAGACTAATTTGGAGAATTTAGTTAATTACATAGGGGTGTGGGAAATGGAGTATTTAAAGGGTCCTCTTCACGTGCATCCGAAAAATCCCCGCTATTTTACAGACGATAATGAGCGCGCCATCTACCTGACTGGTGCTCACACATGGAGCAATCTACAGGATATGGGAGTAACCGATCCACCTCCTCCGTTTGACTTTTCCGCTTATCTGGATTTTCTCCAAGGATATAACCATAATTTTATTCGACTGTGGCGTTGGGAAATGCCAAAATACCGTTATAGCTTAGATAGGCCTTTTTCGTTTAGTCATCCGCATCCTTGGAAACGTACTGGGCCTGGGCTTGCGAGGGATGGGAAGCCTAAATTCAATCTGCGTGTGTTTGAAGAGTCTTATTTTCAACGTTTACGCTGTAGGGTTTGGATGGCTGCTGAGAGAGGTATCTATGTGTCGATTATGCTTTTTGAGGGGCATTGTGCGCAGTTTGCTGTTCAGGGTTGGGAGTTTCATCCGTTTCATCCTGATAACAATGTGGATGGGGTTGATGGTGGACGTTTGGATTACTATACTTTAAAGAATAGGGGTGTTTTAAGGTTGCAGGAGGAGTATGTTCGTAGGGTTGTTGATACTGTGAACGATTTTGACAATGTTCTTTACGAAGTCTGTAATGAGGCTGGTAGCTATTCGACGGAGTGGCAGTACTACTTTATACGGTTTGTTAAATCTTATGAGGCTGAGAAGTCTAAGCAACATCCGGTGGGGATGACTTTTCAGTATGGTGGTGAGAGAAGCGGTAGTAATGCGAATCTTTTCAGTGGTCCTGCTGATTGGATATCTCCCAATCCGGAGGGTGGGTATCGTGAAGAGCCGCCGGTGAATGATGGGGGGAAGGTTGTTTTAAACGATACGGATCACTTGTGGGGTGAGGGTGGTAATCCGCAGTGGGTTTGGAAGAGTTTTACCAGGGGGTATAATCCTCTCTTCATGGACCGGATAGTCGGTTTGAACAATCGGACTGTTACATGGGCTGGTTTAACGCCTGCGGAGGATATCCCGCGTGCTGAGGAGATACGTAGAGCTATGGGGAATACTGTTAAAGTAGTGAGGCGTTTCAACTTGGCTGAGATGCTTCCTCTGCCTGGTTTGGCTTCAACAGGGTATTGTCTGACAAAGCCTGGTGATGTTTACGTTGTTTATCTGCCTTCCGGTGGAGGGGTTGAGGTCGACTTGCGGAGTGTATGTGGTGAGTTGAAGGTGGAGTGGATGCATCCGGTTGATGGTTTTAGTGTGTCGGCTGGTGTTGTGTGTGGAGGGGGGTGGGGGTGGTTTAAAGCGCCGTTTGCGGGGGATTCTGTGCTCATACTGTATAGGTAGCTGTAGTCCAAAACCGTGGGAGAGCTCCTATAGATTTTCCCATGATATATAGAGTATTTTATTCTCTGGCCTTGTACAACTGTGTAGGCATAGGGTTTTAAGTGTGGCTTTATGAAGTTACTTTTACATCTTTTCCTCAGCTCTGACAATGGAGCCAGCTTACGTCTTTATAGAGAAGCCAAGTTTATCTCTGCTTTTCAAAGCAATGCTAGAAACTCATATTAATATGAGTTCAAGTCTTTTCCTTTCCATGGATGACATGAATGGTTATCATCGAGCTTCTCTTACCGCATGCTCTATTCAAACTTGGTTAAAACTGAGAAGATGAAACATGGTTTAAACCGTTATTCATGTTGATGACGGAGGGAGAGGCAGATGTTTCTCTAAGTGGGGAAATTCTACGAGAACTGGTAGATATCCGTGGAGAATTGAGAGGAATATAGTGAAGTTGGAGTGGAAATTCTGGGAAGAAGGAGAATTGTAACTGTTATTATGGGGGATGATGGAGACCAAGTTGTATTAGGCGTAATAGCCCTAGAATCCTTCGGCTTAGAAGTAGACCCAGTGAAGGGAACACTAAAAGAGGCGGGGCTCCTACTCCTTGTTTTTGTAGTGGACGCGTTTCAATTAGTTTAATCTTGGCTTTCATGGACTAATCGACGACTTTGCCTTCCTCTCCTTCCAATCAGAGTATTCTAGGAAGACCCTCCTGAAGATCTCTACGGTCGACCTCTTGTAAGAAGGTGTAAAGACTCGGGAAGGCATAAATAGGATGGATGGGATCCAGGTGTTACCTTTTTTGACGAATTCTACTTTAACCTTCGAATAAACGTCAGTAGCGGTAAGTATCTGAGATTCGAAGAAGTATATATAGGTTTTTCCTGACTTCTCAAAGCCCGTCATAGTCACAGAAACAACATCTCCGTATATCTTCCCCCTATTCGTTATGAATTCATGAAATAATTCCAGCTCACTACTTTTCAAAAATATAGGTATGTAGGCCCTGAAGGAGCCATCTTTGAGGTCTTCCACCTCGAATGACCATCTAAGCTCTCGGCTTGGAGTCGTTATCGTCATGGCATTCCTAGCTGGAATGTATCCCCCTAGTATCGATATGAAAAGTATTATGCCTATTGTGAGAATTGGGTATATTGGACCCGTTTTAACGTACGAATATGTCCCAAAGAATACCCCTATGTAGGGCAAGGTTTTAAGAAAAGAAGGAAGAAGAAGAGCCGATATATATCCAGTGAGGTAGCTTACTGCGACCAGACTTAGGGATTCTATGATAAATATGTTCCTTATTTGCGATGGGTTTAAACCTATGCACGTCATGGTTAGTATGGATCCCCTCCTTTGGTACACAGAAGTAAGCATGACGTTGAGGACCATCAAGGAACCCATCAGTACAATGATTAAGTGGTATTCTAAGCCCTTCGTCACAGCAACGACATCTCCCGAGTACTGCTTGGCTAAACCGTCCTTCACTATCCATATCCGGTAGCCATTAGATAGAAAAACGTTAGCTACATCCATAACATCATATCCCGCGGCCAGGAGTATAGTCAAAGATGCCTGTCTAGTCGCCGACAGCCCTTTAGAGAGCTTTTTACAATCTTCGGTTGACGTTATTATGAAGTTTTCACCTATGAACTCCAAATCTCCGAAAAGCGGATATCCATTAAGTTCCTCAACTTTCATCGCTTTTTCAAAATCGAAGATTCCAACTACCAAATACTTTGCCAAAGTGATTTTTGTCATAGTGTCGAAGATTTCTATGGATTCTCCAATCTTGATACCTAGAGTTTTTGCCAAATTATGGCTTATCAAGACTTCCAAAGACTTTGAACGTTGGAGCCATCTCCCTTCCAAGATTATCTCGGAGAGGTTGTATAGGTAGTTTGAGGAAAGAGGTTCTAAACCCACTGCACCAGTTAGTATGACACCTCCATCTCTCTCACCCTCCTTGTAGACCTTATATATGTGGAAGAAGGTGGTCCCCGATATTATGCCCGTAGGGTTGTAGAATAGGGTAGAGGCTACTTGAACATACTGTGCACTACAAAACCATGGATCTATCTCGGAGAACCTATGTCTTGGATAAATGATCATAGCCGTTAAAGAGCGGTCTACATGTCTAACATGGGAGACGGAGGACTCGTAGTTCAAGATTGTGGTGGTCAGAGTTGTCACAGTGGAGGCAATAAGGAAAATGGTGAACAGAACCAGCAGGCTTTCTTTCTTTCTCCTCTTGATCCATTGGACAGCCATGTTAGCTGATGAAGCCAGGCTTGAAGCCCTCTCAGAGATCATATGCAATGTAGTTCTAAAAGTTAAAAAGAAGACATACATTATGACCAAAGCAAATATATCCCAGCCTGACTTGACTGTAAGAATTCTGAGAAGTCTATCAGAAGGCAAGAGGTATTTCATAGAGTAGTATAGGTCTGGCTGATGGTGGAGGAATAGTAGAGCAAGTGTAAAAAATATGAGGCTTTCAATCAGGTATCTAAGCCAGCCTTTCGCTACGAATGATCCCAGGAAGACGGAGAATAGACACAGTAAGAGCATTGTTATGACCACCGATAGAAGGGCGCCAGTATGAATAAAATTGATGAGAGATTGTAACTGATAGGAGATTCCTTTAGCCTGGAGAAAGAGAGGCTTAGCCTCCTCCACCTTACATTCCGATGTCAATTGAACTATGAAAGGATATATTATCTCAAGTCTCTTGGTTAAGACTTGAAGATTAGATATGTCGTATCCGCTTTCATCCAATCGATTCAGTGTTCTAAGGAAGTCCTGAAGCTCTTCGTAGACCTCCTCATGGACTCTCCGATTAATGGTTGCTATTTCATCGACAAGCTGCCGTGTAGGATACTCTTCGAGGAATATCCTTTTGATGACTCTCTCCTCCCAATACCATAAATATTCCCCTGTTGCAGTCCATTTCCATGTCC
>JAWCKO010000034.1:1439-10442 GCA_038851915.1 Bathyarchaeia archaeon | reverse complement strand
TGATTACCGTGGTAGGAGGGTTTATGAAATGCCTCCAAACACGCAGGGGATAACAACAATACATATTATAAAACTTTTAGAGGACTTTGATCTTAAAAGCCTTCAGTCCAAATCCATAGATCGGATTAAAACAATTGTTGATGTTGCAAAGACAGCCTACGATATTAGAAACCAATATGTTACAGATGCGAGATTTATGGGTTTAACAGTTCACGAATTACTGTCTGACAAATTCATCGAAACCGTGAAAACCACGTTAAATACAACTGAAAAAGAATTTGATGATGGTGATACTACGTTTTTCGCTGTAGCTGATAGCGACGGCTGGGTTGTATCGGCAATTCAAAGTATTTTCCATAATTTTGGCTCCTACATTACTGAGCCAAACTTTAACATTACTTTAAATTCCCGTGCCTCCTCCTTCTCTCTAGATTTAAACCACATTAATAGGCTTGAGCCGCGTAAGAAGCCTCTACATACCCTTTCCGCCGTATTGATGGATAACGGAGAAAGCCGTAGGGCTATTGGGATTTCAGGTGGACATTATAGACCACTATTTCACAGTCAACTAATAACTAATATTGTTGACTATGGGCTTCATCCTCAAGAAGCCATAGAGCATCCCAGGTTTCAGTGGAATCCCAATACAACTCTAATAGAATGCGAAGAAGGTTATATCGGAAGTTCCATAGCAGGGTATGAGCTGAAGAAACTAGGTTATCCCGCTAGAATGGGTGTAGCCGCTATCGTTGAAGCTAAAGGCTGTTTGAAGGCTGGGTATACGGATATTCGTGGAGACGGATTACCCATAGGAGTAATCTAGCCGTCAACTAAGGTCAAGCCAATGGGTCCTCTAAGTTAAATATACAACTGAAAACCATCATTTATAGAGAAGTCATATAAAACCTATGGAAAATATAAAAACTGTAGATTGAATAGGAAACGTATTTAAACATACGACGGAGTAAGCGTGTGCATTGAGCCGAATAGGATGGAACTATATTAGTTAAGCTTAAACCCTTTAAGTATAATATCTTTTTAGAGTGTAATGTCTTTTAAAACGGAAATCATGGAGTTTCCAAGATGTGTGATAATGGGTGCTGAAGCTCTCAAGAAGCTACCATACGTAATTCAAAAACTCCATCTTGGAAGTAAGATACAGCTTGTATCTGGTGCAACATTAACTAAGAAGATAGCTGAAGAAGTCTACCTACTGCTTTCAGATAATGGCTTCAAGGTGTCGGCGTTTACTGTGGAGTCTAATCCAGTCACATACATGGACGTTAAGAACCTTGCTAAGAGGCTTAAAGCAGATGGATCAAGCGTAGTTTTAGGAGTTGGAGGAGGAAGAATTATAGATGTTGCTAAACTTGCTTCAGCGTGGCTTAACAAACCCTTTATAAGTGTTCCAACATCAGCTTCACACGATGGCATAGCCTCTCCCATTGTGAGCTTTCTACTTAGAATGGACGTAGCTGAAAACATGAGCGTAGAGTATACGGAGGCGAGGGCGCCTGTAGCCATAGTAGCGGATACATCAGTCATATTAAATGCCTCAAGAAGAAGTCTAGCTGCTGGATGTGGAGATCTTATATCTAAAATAATAGCAGTAAACGACTGGCTTCTAGCTCAGAAGGTCAAAGGCGAAGACTATAGTGAGTATGCCGCAGCCATGGCACTCATGGCTGCCAATATAGTTAAAACCGGAGCCAATGTTATCAGAGCCGGAGGTGAGAAAGCCGTTAGAACAGTAGTTAAGGCTTTAATAGGTAGCGGTGTTTCCATGAGCATAGCTGGCAGTAGTAGACCAGCCAGTGGTGCAGAGCACCTTTTTAGCCACAGTTTAGACCTGTTATCGCTTAAGCATGGTTTTGAACATGCTGAGCATGGTATGCAGTGTGGCGTAGGAGCAATAATGATGGCTTATCTTCATAGGATCAATTGGATGGAAATTCGAGAGCTACTCGTAAAAATCGGTGCACCTATTAATGCTAAGCAATTGGGTATAGATCCTGAGTATATTGTGGAGGCTCTTACGAAAGCCCATAAAATAAGACCTGAAAGATTAACGATTCTAGGGGTCAAGGGTTTAACTAAAGCTGAAGCTGAAAAGCTGGCGTCCGAAACAGAGGTCGTATAAGCTTAACTGTTCAGGATAA
The DNA here is from genome assembly GCA_038851915.1 of Bathyarchaeia archaeon. Classification (GTDB taxonomy): domain Archaea; phylum Thermoproteota; class CALKCG01; order B24; family B24; genus DTBU01. Next base: position 8,283 of record JAWCKO010000034.1, on the reverse strand, counting down.
AAGCATGCTTGCTTAAATGTGTAAATTCGAGGTAGAGCTCTTGAGAGGTCTTGTTGAATCTAAAGAAGGACTTGTACGTTTGCTTCTAACGCCTCAGGCATTGAAACCGTTAGCTGAGAGGAAGCCTAAACCGCGCGTTTTCTACAATCCTGAAGCCTCTCTAAATAGAGATGTTGCCGTTTTAGCTGTTAGAGTTTTCTCTAGGAGAAAAGGTGGAGATTTGAGGGTCTGCGATCCGCTTGCTGGATGCGGTGTTAGAGGCATTAGATTTTTAGCAGAAGGCGTAGGTGTTAAAGAAGCAATTATAAACGACTTAAACTCTGATGCAGTAGAATTCATACGTGTAAACCTTGAAGCCAACGGTTTATCTGAAAAAGCGAAAGTATTCAATTTAGATGCACGAGAACTTCTTCTGAGGAGAGACATTCGCCAAGATGGGTTTGACCTCGTAGATATCGACCCCTTCGGTTCTCCAGCCCCCTTCATACAACCAGCTCTTTTAAGTCTTAAAAGGGGAGGAATATTAGCTGTAACAGCGACGGATACGGCGCCTCTATCTGGAAGATATCCAAGGACATGTCTTAGAAGATATTGGTCTAAGCCGCTGAAAACAGAATATTACCCGGAAGTAGCCATAAGAATTCTACTTGGCTTTATTGCGAGGAATTGTACAATGCTCAATAGAGGTCTTAAACCGTTGTTCGCCCATAGGACGACACAGTATATAAGGGTATACATTGAAACAATCCGGGGTACAACAGCGGCTGATAAAACCTTGGATAAAATAGGTTATTTAAACCACTGTTTTAACTGCTTCTACAGAAGATTTACAGTCTTAGAAGAAGAAACAGCTAATTCATGTCCAAACTGCGGTAATAGATTTGAGTGGGCTGGCCCACTTTGGATCGGAGAAATTTTTAATGTAGAGTTTTGCAGTCAAATGGTTGCAGAGTATAAAAATTCGCATTTAACGGGTAATAAGAATCTTGGTAGGCTTATAGAAATCATAGCTTCTGAGTCTTCAGGCGACGTAACGTATTACGTTATAGATGAATTAACATCCCTTCTTAAAGTATCTTCACCATCAAAAAACATGGTGCTTAAAAAGCTTAGGGAAATGGGTTACAATGCATTCCCTACGCATTTTAACGGTAAAGGGTTTAGAACGAATGCTCCTTTAAAGGAGATCTTAAACGGGCTTAGCGATATCACCCGCTCTTTAAAACCCACTCTATAAGCTTTCTGCAGTTGAGAGGGGAGACAACCCCTTCAACACTACATTTAGAGTTGTTTACACATATTATGCAGGGGCTGTCTATCACTGGTAGAAGCGGGTGGTTCTTCTTAACCGAGTGGAGTCGGTAGGTCCATCTTTTTGAATGATATTCCTTCTCTCTTCTTATAAGCTTCTTTTTCTCAAGTCTAATTGCTATTCTAGAGCCTTCTCTACTAGTAACTCCTATAAGCTTCCATAAGTCGCTTTGCAGAATACCTTCATCGCCGCTCTCATTAACTATTTGCAAAGCCACCTTCTCAATATTTCTTCGTTTTCTACCGCTAGATGTCAATATGCTGTCCTCCAAAATGGAATAAAAGATAATGGAGTTAAGTAAACATTTCTATTAAACCCAGATAATTATGTCGAGGTTTTTCAAGATATCTGAGTATCTGTTTCTCACTGTGACTTCGGTTACGTTGGCCACTTCAGCCACTTCACGTTGTGTACGTCTATTTCCAGTTAGAATAGATGCAAGGTATAGAGCTGCTGCCGCCACACCAGTGGGTCCACGGCCACACGTGAGTTTAAGCTCTATGGCTTTTTTAACTATCTCGCATGCTATTTCCTCCGTTCGTCCCTGTATACCCAATTGATTTGAAAATCTAGATACGTATACTATTGGATCTACCGGAGGGATGAATTCATTTAGTTCTTTAACTATAAAACGGTAGCTTCTAGCAATCTCCCTCTTATTCATCATCGTTACCCTTGAAATTTCATCCAACGTTCTGGCTAAGCCACAGAGTCTACACGCCATGTATATAGAAGCTGCAACTATTCCTTGAATACTCCTACCTCTTATAAGCCTCTTCTTAAGAGCTTTCCGATAGATTAGCGAGGCCGTTTCAAGGACATGCTTTGGAGTATTTAAAGACATGGATATTTTACTTAACTCTGTAAGGGCAAAAGCGAGATTTCTCTCGGAAGAATCGGAAAGTCTAATCCTTCTCTGCCACTTACGAAGATTGTATATCTGTAAAGCCTTTGCTTGATCCATTTTCTTAAGCGTATACGAAAAACGCCTCCAGTCTATGGTTGTGGAAAGTCCTTTATCGTGTATAGTATACGTCGTCGGAGCCCCCACCCTAGACCTTTTATTCCGCTGTTCATCGTCAAAAGCTCTCCACTCCGGGCCGCTATCTGGAAGCTTATCGTCAAGAACATAACCGCAGTTGGAGCATATGATTTCGCCTGAATCATAATCCTTGATAAGATTACAATTACCACATTCAGGGCATTTCGCTACACTACTCAAACTACCCACCCTAAGAGGGTTAATCTTTAACGTAAAGAGTATCCCCTATTATCTTCTCCAACCCTTTAGATTCAAAGGGTTTCACAACCATGTATGGAGACTTTACATTACCTATAACATCTACAACAACCCCCAGATTTCTGAGGTTCTTATCGTAAACCTTTGCACCGAGCCTTGGTACGGAATTCTCAAGTTTAACTACGATACGGCCTTGCTTAGAAATCGTAAAGACTTTACCAGCTATCCGTAAAAATTGAGGTTTTTTAGAGTTTTTCAAGGGGACAAGGAAGTAAAAATCCAAAAAGCTTAAATAAAGTTTTCTATTTCAGGGTTTTTCTGAATAAACTCCATATTTACTTTTCTCACTTCTCAGCCGTCTTATTTCCAAGGCTAATGCCTCTAGAAGCCTCCCCTTAGATTTAGATCTATCCAATATAACATAGCCTCTCCTACTCCACCACATCTTGGGGTATCTAGCAGACTCCCTCACCTGAAAACTCAAGTTAAGCCGTTTACACGCCTCAACAAGCTCTTCTAGAGTTGGAGCCTCAACGGCCAGTTTCCCGGGGACTCTTCTCCCAAATCTACGGGTTATGGATGCGTCAAAATAAATAAGCCACACGATAGCTTTACCCGGAAGCTTCATGAAAATCGTCTAAAAATGGAGTAGAATCACCATATTTAAACATTAAGAATTATATAAGCCATGTAGAATGGTTCTGATATTAATGGGACGGGCCGGATTTGAACCGGCGGTCTCCACGGTGTGAGCGTGGCGTCCATACCAGGCTAGACTACCGGCCCCCTATCATAATCCTCTACCTCTACAAGAGAGAATTAAAATTTCTAAGTTTTTAAATCTACTTCTTACCCATAATTTCTCTATGTTTCCATCTAAGGTTGTATGAGTGGCATCTTCTACATTTTTCTGCCTTCGGAGAATTTTTAGCTCCACATGTACGGCAAATTTTAACAAACAGCCTCCTATTCTGAGCTATGGTTTTTTTAGCTGGGTCTCTTATGGGCATGGAAATATCCCTTTACCTATTCTAGACTCGAAAGCAGGCTTATATTTCTTTCCTTTTTGAAGGCTATTTCACTAAAGTCTGAAGTTAATATTACGGTCAGCGTTTTTAACATGCACCTTCAAGCTCCTCCAATAGGTTTCTCCAGTTAACGTTCTCCGCTACGAGTTGTTTAGCTAAATTTATACGCTTATTATCTCCATATCTGATCTTGCCAGCTATATCTTGAAGCATATTTACCGTCGTGTATGTATCATATGGAACCAGTAGGACAGGCAAATTTCTCTCTTTAGCCTTACTGAGTACTAACGGGCTTGGACGTAGGTTTCCGGTAAGCACTAATATAGATGTATCGGTCTCTAAGGCTACGAGACATATGTCAGGTCTATCTCCACCAGTTATCACAGCCTTCCTAGGCGTAGCCCTAAAATACCTCAGAGCACTATCAGGAGTCATAGCACCTACAATATAGATTTCAACTAAAACGTCTTCCAATCTCTCTTCACATGTTAAGACTTCAGCCTTAAGGTGCTCCTTCACCTCAAAACCAGTAGGACTTTTCATATTTGAATTTTCAGGTATAACTCCCCATATTTTCACAAAGTTCTTTTCAAGAATCGGAATATACACACGTTTTACTCTATCCAAATCTCCCACGGAAACATTGTTCATTATAAGTCCAAGAAACTGCACATCCTTTTCAATAATATACATTTTATCAAATATTATCTCATCTATCAAATAATCTCTTTGGACAGACGATACTAGAAGCATACTTAAACCTAAGTGATTGGCTATTTCAACAGTTGAAAGCCCTACGGATTTACCGGAGGATAGCTCATGTAAAGCTTCTACAAGTACAATATCCTTATCTTCAGAAACCCTCTCAAAGCTTTCTTCTATAGTTTCAAAGATCACGCTTCTGTCCATGGAGTTAAGTTTTTCAAGGTAAAAGTAGCTTAAAACTATGGGTGAAATCGTTTGAATATCTTCTTTAAGGTTCAATAACTCTTTCATTAAAGCAGCATCCTCATCAGTTCTAATATTTTTGTAGAGGAAGTTGCTCCAACCGAAGGGTTTGAAAAATCCGACTTTAAATCCCTCCTCTTTAAAGAGTAGGGAAAGCCCTACGCATAGAGCGGTTTTACCGAAACTTTCTCTCCCAGTTGATGCTACATATAAACCTAGAGGCTTCTCATCCAAACCTTTACACCACCCACCTAAGTATACGACAAGGTTATTTTAACATCTAAAGCTAAAGAATTTTTCCCTCTCTCATAAACTATTAATGGGTTAATATCCAACTCGGCAATCTCTTTAAAGTCTAATGCAAGTCTTGATACTCTTAACAACGTATCCACAACCGACTCTATATCTGAAGGTGTCTCACCTCTGAATCCTCTTAAGAGGCTGTAAGCCTTTGTCTCCATCACCATATTGTAAGCTTCTCTACGGCTTAGCGGAGCCAATCTAAAGCTAACGTCTCTTATCAAATTGACGTATACGCCTCCAAGTCCAAACATAATTAAAGGTCCAAACTGAAGGTCTCTATGCATACCAACTATAACCTCCTTACCTGAAGGAACCATTTCTTGAACTTCAACACCGTATACACGCGCTTGAGGCAACAATGTGGCGACATTTCGCATCATGGAATCGTAAGCACTTTCAAGCTCATAGTCAGACTTTATATTTAAAACAACTCCTCCCACGTCAGTCTTATGTATTATATGCGGAGAAACTATTTTCAAAGCAACAGGATAACCAATGCTATTAGCAATACTTAAAGCCTGCCTAAGGTTTTGAGCAAAACCGGATCTAGGAACGTTCAAACCATAGGCTTTTATAACTGTTTTAGCCTCATGACTGAGTAAAACAGTCCTACCTTCAACTTTAGCTCTATCTACAACTCTCCGTACAAGGTTTATGTTTCTCTCAAACTCCAGAGGCTCTTCCCTATACCGTACCCTAAGGTATTCAGCGTAGTCAACCATGTTTTTAAGGGTTTTAATAGCATCTTCTGGGAACTCGTAAACTGGTATATAGTTGCTTTTAAGGATATCAATGGCGTCGCCTAAGGAACTGCCACCCATAAAAACAGCTAGAATTGGCTTATCGGGGTACTCATTACGGACTTTAACTAAAGCTTTAGCAGTCTCAGTAGGCTCTGTAACCGCTTGAGGGGTTAGAATAACCACTACAGCATCTACCCCTTGGTCCTTGATAAGGAATCGTAGAGCCAGCTCATATCTTTCAGCTGTAGCATCTCCAAGTACATCCACCGGATTTATAATAGAAGCCTGCTCTGGAAGAAACGCTCTAAGCCCATCTATCGTCTCATCAGATAGCCATGCCAATATCAAACCGAATTTTTCACAAGAGTCTGTAGCAACTATACCTGGTCCACCAGCATTTGTCAATATGACTACATTCCTACCGTTAGGAATGGGTTGAGATGTAAATGCTCTAGAGTTGTTGAATAACTCTTCAATAGAGTCTACGTGAATAATGCCAGCTTTTTTAAAAGCCGTTGAATATGCTACGGCACTACCTGCCATGGAGCCAGTATGTGATGAAACCGCTCTGATCCCCATACTGGTTAAACCAGCTTTAAGTACTATTATGGGCTTTTTCCTCGATGTTTCTCTAGCGGCTTCTATAAACCCAGCTCCATCTGAAACCCCCTCTAGGTAGCAAGCTATAACCCTAGTATTCTCATCATCTTTTAACGCGTCTATGAAATCGATAATATTGAGGTCTGCACTATTGCCTAAGCTTACGACTACGCTGAAGCCTAATCCTTCTTTGGGAGCCCAGTCAAGTATGGCTGAACATAGAGCTCCACTTTGAGATAATAGTGCTATTTTACCTGGCAATGGCTTTGAATAGGCGAACGTTACATTCATGGGAACCGATGTATTTATAACACCTAAGCAATTTGGACCAACCATTCTCATATCATACTTCCTACATATATCTAAAAGCTCCCTCTCAAGTTTAACCCCTTCTTCACCGATTTCTCTGAAGCCAGCCGATATTACCACAAGCCCTTTAACGCCTTTTTTACCAGCTTCTTCAGCGACCATGGGAACCGCGTTAGACCGCACCGCCACAACAGCTAAGTCTACACCATCTCCAATATCCATTATTGACGGATAACACTTCAACCCGTAGATTTCATCTGCATTAGGGTTAACTGGATATACTGGTCCTTTAAACCCACTGTCTAGAAGATTTCTAACTATAAGGTTTCCAACAGCTCCAATTCTCCTAGAAGCACCTACG
>JAWCKO010000034.1:0-1429 GCA_038851915.1 Bathyarchaeia archaeon | reverse complement strand
CTTTAAACCCGCTATCTAAAATATTCCTTACAATACGGTTACCGACGGCTTCGGTCCTTCTAGATGCCCCTATTATGGCTATGGAGTTTGGCTTTAAAATGGCGTTGAGGTCTTCTCGACCCATTTACATCACTTGTTTTTGAAGAGTTTCAGTCTTCTAAAGCTCAGCCTCTCATAAATGGTTTTCTATGCTTAAAGAGTTAAATTAAAGAATTAATCTGATAAACATAATTTTAATGGTTAAACTTGACGATATTGATAGGCAGATCCTTGAGACACTTAAGAGAAACTCGAGGGTAAAGTATACAGAATTAGCCCGTATTGTTGGCGTTACTGAAGGCGCTATCAGAAGAAGGGTTGAAAGGCTTGTAAAGAGTGGTGTTATAAAGAGGTTTACTGTTGAAATCGGCGCTACAAAGCCGCTTTTGAAGGCCCTTGTCCTCATATCTGCTAGAACCTCCCATCCTCTATCCACGGTTTCTGAGAGAGTGAAAAAACTCCATGATGTTGAAGCGGTTTATGAGGTTTCAGGGCTTTATGACATAGTAGCCATAATAAAAGGTAGCGATATATCCGATTTAAATAATTGTATTGACGAAATTCGTAAAATTGATGGTATAGAATCAACAAATACCTTGGTAGTTTTAAGGGAATCCTCATAAAATATCCGAAAAACTTATATTCAGTTAAATATCACCGTAATAGTCGTCTAGTGGTGGTTAAATCGTGCCATCTATAAGGCTTGAGCATATAATAGATTCCACTCTTAGAGAAGGAGAGCAAGCACCTAGAGTCTACTTTAAACCAGAAGAAAAATCTACTCTGGCTAGAATGATCTATGAAACGGTGGGGGAAAAGCTCTACATGGAGGTAGGCTCCCCCTACAGTCCTAAGTATAGAGCTGGTGTTGAAAGTGTTGTAAAGTATTTTAAAGAGCTTGGATATGGTAATGCGAAACTTATCGGACACAGCAGATGCCTAAGAGAAGACGTTGATATTGCTTGGAAATGTGGAACCTGGGGGGTAACAATCTTCCTCTCACCTACGGAAAGACACCTCCTCTACAAACTCAACGGTATGAGCTATGAGAAGGCTTTAGCTACTATAAGAGATGTAGTATCTTACGCTAAGGATAATATCGGCTTTGAATGCGTCATATATACCATGGAAGATGCAACTAGTCTAACGGTTGAGAAAATTAAAGAAGTTGGAAAGGAGGCTGAAGATGATGGAGCTGACATATTGAAAATACCTGATACCAAAGGTCAAGCTGAACCTCTACAATTCAGAGAAATTGTAGCTAGAACAGCAGAAGAGATGAATATTCCACTAGACGTTCACTGTCATAACGACAGAGGATTAGCAGTTGTAAATAGTATAATGGGTCTACTTGGTGGAGCTAAAAGCTTCGATGTAACTGTCATGGGTA
>JAWCKO010000033.1:1838-10583 GCA_038851915.1 Bathyarchaeia archaeon | reverse complement strand
GAATATTCCACTATTCATCTCAATTAACGAATCCTGCGGGGGAATATCTGGCTGGTATTTAATCGAGCAGATACTGTCTGATGCTCCGGATTTAACACTCGTAGTAACAGAGCACGGAAGTTGGGGTCAGGATAGGTTTTTCAGACCGTTAATTGAGAAGTATGAGAATCTGTACTTAGACATTTCAAGGTATGAATTGGATGGTGGTATAAGCGACTTCTGCGCTAAATACGGCGCTGAGAGGCTTCTCTTTGGTACTGGTTATCCTTGGTGGAGCCCCGGTGGACCGATTTTAATGTTGGCTCAAGCTGATATAACGGTTAAAGAGCGGGAGAAGATAGCTTCAGGTAATCTTAAAAGGATAATTGGAAGGGTGAAAGTATGATGCTTTCCCCAATCGTTAGAGATTTTATGGAGAATGGGAAGAGTAAAAACTGCCCTGTGATAGATATGCATACACACCTTGGACCCTACCAAGGCATATACTTTCCAAATCCTTCGCCTGAAGATATGATACGTACCATGGATAGGTGCGGTGTGAAGATGGCTGTTTCAAGCTCCCACGCGGCTCTAATAGACAGTAGAGAGAACATTAAAATGGTTGATGTTGTGAAGAAATACCCGGATCGGTTTAGAGCATACTGGGTCATAAATCCAAACTATCCTGAAGAGCTGGAAGAGGAGGTAAGACAGTTTTCTAGGACTGAGGGGTTTGTAGGATTCAAGTTTCTATCAGACTACCATAGGTATCCAGTAACCAGTCCAAAGTATGAGCCTGCATTGAAATACGCCGACGAACATAGGCTGATAGTATTACTCCATACTTGGGGCTACAGTTCCTACGATTCGCCAACACTGGTTGAGAGAATAGCCGCCAAATATCCAAACGCCTTATTCCTGATGGGTCATTCAGGCTATGGAGAGTGGGAGAAGGCTATTCAAGTTGCACGGGAAAATTTAAACGTCTACCTTGAGTTGACCGCAGCCTACGCAGTGAACGGCGTTATTGAATGGATGGTTAGAGAAGCCGGGTCTGAGAAGATACTGTTCGGCACGGATCTGCCTTGGTTTGATCCACATTACGGGATAGGCTGTGTAATCTTCTCCAGGATAACTGATGAAGACCGGCATAATATTCTACATAGAAATGCGGAGCGGTTGCTTCAACGGCTCATATAGAGCAGATCGTTTTCCAAGATTACTTAAATTGGAACTGAGAGGTTTTTATAGGTATCCTATGTTATGCAAGTGCTGGTGAGGACCATGGTCAAGAATGCTGTTGGAATTGTAGGTTGCGGAGGTATAGCTTCAAGCCACATTCAAGGCTGGCTTGACACAGGCTCCGCTGAAATAGTTGCTGTTGCAGATATAGATTTGGCTAGGGCCAAGGCTTTAGCCAGTAGATTTAGCGTAGGGAGGTTTTACAGAGACTACATGGAGATGCTTAAAGCGGAGAGTTTAGATTTCGTGAGTATTTGCACGTGGGCTCAAACCCACGCTGAGATAACTGTTAAAGCCGCTGAGTCGGGTGTGAAAGGTATTTTATGTGAAAAGCCTATGGCTGTAAGCCTAGGTGAAGCCAATATGATGGTTGAAGCCTGCGATAAACACGGTGTTAAACTAGCTATTAGACATCAGCGTAGATTCCACCCGGTCCACTTATCCGTTAAAGAGTTTCTTTCAGAAGGGAGGCTTGGTAAGCCTCTACTGGCTCATGGAAGGAGGGAAGATGGGCTTTTAAACAACGGTTCCCACATGATCAACACCGTTAGATTTTGGCTTGGAGACCCTGAGCCTGACTGGGTTATGGGTCTGGTTGAACGTAAAACAGATAGATATGAAAGAGGTATACCCATAGAAGACCTATGCGTAGGCCTAGTCTCCTTTAAAGACGGGGTGAAGCTCTTGATAGAAATGGATACACCCATTACATATAAATTGGGGTGGTTCTACGTGGTATTGGAGTGTACAGAAGGACTACTTATAGCTACGGATGAAGAAGCCAAAGTTTTATCGTCAGAGGGGTGGAGTAAACTTAAGCCTGTAGAAGATAAAACTAATGAGTTTTCACAGCTCATAGACTGGGTTGAAGGTAAAGCCAATATGCATAGGAGTAGCGGCTACCAATCAAGGATAGATATGGAGATAATGATGGCGATCTATGAGTCAAGCCGCTCCAGAAGCCTCATACCTATGCCTCTTAAAACACTGGAAAATCCGCTATTTACGATGATAAAGAGCGGTGAACTGCCGGTCGAAAAACCTGGGAGGTACGATATTAGGCTTCCGAGAGAAATGTGGAGTCTCCTAAAACCACCTTAGAAAGCGTGGGCCCGGAGGGATTCGAACCCCCGACCAACAGGTTATGAGCCTGTCGCTCTACCTGGCTGAGCTACGGGCCCTCGAGATTTGAAGAGGCACTTCCTTTATTTATTGTTTTCTGATGTGCAATCGTTGGCTTACCAAGGATACTACGTGGCGATTTCAAGACTCATATCCAGTGCCTTAGCCGAATGCGTTAAATGTCCGAGTGAAATTACGTGAACCCCTGTGGATGCATACTCCAGTATGTTTGACGGGTTTATACCGCCAGATGCTTCGAGTAAAACTTTACCGTATAAGCCTTTATCCTTCAAACACTGGATGACTTCTCGAATCTGTTCAGGCTTCATATTGTCGAGCATTACTATGTCTGCTCCGCTTTCAGAGGCATCTAAGGCTTCGCCTGGTGTTTTGGCTTCGACTTCTATCTTTTTCACGAAGCTTACGTTTTCTCTTGCTCTTCGAACCGCTTCCTTCACAGAGCCTACAAGAGCTATGTGATTGTCTTTAATGAGGACAGCATCGTCTAATCGAAGTCTATGCGGTTCACCTCCTCCAATCATAACGGCTTTCTTATCAAGAGCCCTTAAACCCGGAGCGGTTTTACGTGTAGCTGCGATTTTGACGTTTAAACCCGCTTTCCTAATCTTCTCTACGAGAGCCCCAGTTTCAGTTGCTATACCGCTCATACGCATCATTATGTTTAAAACAGTGCGTTCAAGCGTAAGTATACTTCGAGCATCGCCTTCAACCTCTATTACTACGTCTCCCGGTTTAACAGCATCCCCGTCTCTGCAGTTAATCTTCACGTCGACACTGAAGTGTTTAAACAGCATTTCAGCTTCTTCAACGCCGGCTACAATACCCCTCTCCTTTGCCACGATAACACCCTTAGCTTTCAAACCTCTAGGTATTAAGAGCTCAGATGTAATATCTCCAAAGCCTAAATCCTCCTCTAGAAAACGTATGAGCTGCTCAATAGTCAAGTGAATACTCAGGTGGACCACCCTTACTCTAATAGACTGTTTCCGAATTTAAAGATAGTTTAAGCCGGGGGGAAAAGGTTAAATTGGGCTTTCTGAAGGTTTAGAAGAGGTGGCTGGTATACGGTAAATGCTTCAGTACCCAGGGGCGTTGCTATAATAGGTTGTGGTGCTATAGGAAGCTATTTGGCTAAAGCGTTGGACAGCGGTGTATTAGATGGTTTAGAGCTTAAAATAGTATACGATAGAGACGTTGAGAAGGCTTGGAAACTGGCGAATTCTCTGGAATGTAAGCCTAGAATCGCATCAAACATATCGGAAGTTTTAGAGGGAGATGTGGAGCTTGTCGTTGAAGCCGCTAGTCAAGACGCAGTTAGAGAATACGGCCTATCTATAATCGAGGCGGGTAAAAACCTCATGGTTATGAGCGTAGGAGCTTTAGCGGATTTAGAACTTTATGAGAAGCTTAGAGACGCCGCTTCACGTAGGAAGGTTGAGGTTTTAATCCCTTCAGGTGCTTTAGCTGGTTTAGATGCTGTTAAAGCGGCTGGATTGGCTAAAATAAATTCTGTTACGCTTACTTCTAGGAAGCCTCCTAAAGTATTCGTAGACAATCCATACGTTAAATCCAAAGGCGTAGATTTGAACAGGCTGACTGAGCCAGTAGTTTTATACGAGGGGCCTGCTTTGGAAGCCTGTAAGCTATTCCCATCTTCGATAAATGTAGCTGCTACTTTAAGCTTAGCCTCCATAGGACCCGGGAAGGTTAAGGTTAAAATAATTGCAGATCCACGGGTTTCAGGAAACATACATGAAGTGGTTGTTGAAGGTGAATTCGGTAAACTATGCTGTATAACTGAGAATAGGCCTACTCCTGAAAACCCTAAGACGAGTTTCTTAGCCTCTCTATCGGCTTTAGCAATGCTGAAGAAGACGGTTGAAAAGGTACGCATAGGAACATAATGCTTTTTAACTCTCCGTTTTTAAATTAAAATAATGTGGTATTATGCGTACTACACCCATAGGTATAGTGATGATAGTAGATGAGAGGGAGCATGTACACCGTCAATACTACGCAGAGTGTATGGAAGTGCTCCACAAGTGGACTGACGTTATAAAGAAAGGTGTGAAGAATATAGATGGGTCTTCACCGGAGGTTGTTGTAGGCTCAGAGCTTATAACATCTGTGAGGACAGCTCAGAAGATGGGCGAGGAGATTGCTAGAGCCAACTGTAAGCAGGTGATTTTATGCTTCTACGTGTGGAACTTCCCATTCCTCGTATGGCCTTTCATAAATACTGTCGGTAGGGATAAACCTGTACTCTGCCTTTCAAATAATAGCGGTAAGTTCCCTGGAAACGTTGGACTTCTAGCTACGGATGGTGCTTTACGTCAAGCCGGGATTAGGACGCACCGTATCATAGGTGACATAGAAGACCCTGAGACTAGGGCTAAAGTCATAGATTGGGTTCGCGCCGCGCAGGCATACACAGTTATTCAGAATGAGGTTTACGGTATGTATGGTGGACATTCAATGGGGATGGAGACTGGATACTTCCACCTGGTTCCGATAATAAAGACGTTCGGGGTGACTGCACGTCAAATAGACCAGTTGCTTTTAGTGAAGAAGATGGAGGAAGTTGACGAAGGGAAAGTTGAAAAAGGGTTGAAGTGGTTTGAAGAGCTTCTGGGAGAGCGTATAAAATACGATGGTAAAATGCTTACACGTGAAACGTTGAAGACGCAGATCCGCCTCTACCTAGCTATGAGAATGGTTAATGAGGAGAAGGGTTTCGAATTCTGCGGGTTGAAGGGGCAGCGTGAATTAACAGAGTACGTCTGCTTAGGTGATGTAGCTGAAATGCTTATGAATGATCCATATGATTGGAATGGGTTTAAAGAGCCGACTGTCTGCGCTACTGAGGCGGATTCTCTAGCAGCAGTCACCATGCAGCTTTTAAAGTACATCAGCGGTGGACTCCCAGTACTGTTTATGGACGTTAGACTATACCATCCAGATAGAGACATATGGGATTTCTGCAACTCTGGAAACCATGCAAGTTGGTATGCTTCTAGGAGCATGGATCCGGGGGAGAATCTTAAGAAGGTGACTTTCCACCCGGCTTTAGAATACTACTTTAAAGCTGGCGGAGCATCCGTAGAATTTGATGCAGCTCCAGGCGAAATAACGTTTGCAAGATTAGGCTTATGGGATGATAAACTGTACATGGTGATCGTCTTAGGTGAAGCCGTTGAACTTCCACCCGAAGAACGTAAAGCCTTAAACGCGCAGACAAACCCAACATGGCCTCATGTACACGCCAAATTACACTGTAGCTTTGAAGAGTTTACGTCGGTATTTCCATGCAACCACATACTGGGTATTGCTGGGAACGTAGTCCGCCCATTAACATACCTCTGTGAAATAGCTGGAGTAACGCCGATAATCCTTGGACCTGAATCTGAGAGGAGGATACCGCCTATCTGGGAGCATATATCTAAGAAGTAGCCCCTCCATTCAATTTCCTCTATGTTTTTCGATATTAAAAGGATGGTTTTCATGGTTAAGCCTAGAGTATATGTAACCCGTAGACTACCTTCCCCAGCCTTAGATATTCTAAAAGAATACTGCGATGTAGAGGTAAACCCTAGGGAAGAACCTCCATCAAAGGAGGAATTGACCGACCGAGTAAAAGATAAACATGCTCTACTCTGTCTGCTTACAGATTCCGTAGATGGCGAAGTTATGAATGCCGCGCCAGATCTACGTGTGATAAGCACTTATAGTGTAGGCTACGACCACATAGACGTTGAAGAAGCAACCAGAAGAGGCATATACGTGACAAATACGCCTGGCGTATTGACAGACGCCGTTGCAGACTTCACTTGGGCTCTTCTACTCGGAGTGGTTAGGAGGATTGTAGAAGCCGATAGGTATGTTAGAGATGGAAGGTGGAGAGTGGCATGGTCCCCCACGCTTTTAGTAGGTTGTTCAGTTTACGGTAAGACTCTTGGAATAGTCGGGTTGGGACGTATAGGGGCTGCAGTAGCTGATAGAGCTAGAGGGTTCAACATGCGAATACTCTATTATGATGTTCAACGTCCTCCTCCTAATGTTGAGCAAAGGCTTAACTTAGAGTATAGACCTCTTGAAGAGCTTCTACGGGAATCCGATTTCGTATCTCTCCATGTCCCTTTAACGAAGGAAACCTACCATCTAATAGGTGAGAAAGAGCTTAAGTTGATGAAGAGGACTGCTTTCCTAGTAAATACGTCTAGAGGTGCCGTTTTAGATACACGTGCACTTGCTAAAGCACTTAAAGAAGGGTGGATTGCCGGAGCAGCATTAGATGTATTTGAAAAAGAGCCCGTCGAGGAGGATGATCCGCTTCTGAAGCTTTCAAACGTTGTTTTAGCGCCCCACATTGCCAGTGCTACAGTAGAAGCTAGATCTAAAATGGCTGAGATGGCGGCTTTAAACGCGGTATCTGTCTTGAAGGGGGAGAAGCCGCTCTACTTGGTGAATTTAAATGTGTTAAACGTGAAGCCTTTAGAGAAGGTTAAAATGATTTAAAAATATGGGTTTAAATGTATGCTTCCACTATTTTAACGTCTCCCAATCTTCCTTTGAAGGCGGCTTCTAAGAGGGGTTTCATGTAGTTTTCCACATCACCTTTCTCAGGATTTAGAGGGATTGGCATGTTTAACAGTTTCATTCTAAGCGCCGGGTCCTTAGCGGCGTTGAGCATTCTAGCTATGTGATTTTCACTGGCTCCTGCATTTGCAAGAGAAGTGGGTACTTTTAAAAACTCTAGAAGACGAGTTAAACCTCTGGCAACGGCCATACCGAGGTGTAAGCCTTCAAGTTTCGAAACGTCTTCAACTATGAATCCCTCTTCTCTTAAGATAAGTCCTAAGGTTGTAAGCTTCTCTTGGATAACCGAGGAGTAGAAAAGCGTATAGTATACGTTTAGAATGCCGCATGCTCTTCCATGGGTTAAAACGTCTACTAGGGAGAAGCTTCCGAGATGGGGACCACTTGTCCCCCCTATCATAATGGCGTAGCCTCCAAGGTCTGTGCCGAGGCCTAGACCAACCCGAGCGTTCAGATTAGATTGTTCTGTTTTCAAAGTCTTCAAACTTCTAATTATGAGTCTAACACCCACCTCTAATAGTTGTTTAGCTTTTTCGAAGTAGGGTTTCCCAGAAGCACCCATGAAAACCTCCCAGAGGTGGGAGAAGCCGTCCAATCCTCCATCAACGGTCAGACTTTCAGAATTAACCGGTAAGTGTCACAGCGAAGCCGACGACAGCACGTTTAGGCGTTATGGCTTCATCCACTATAAGCTTCTTCTGACTAGTCACAGGATCTGTCACATTTGAGTATTTCGTTAAATGTGAACCCGAGCTTGAAGCCGCTTGAACAGCTACCACGGGGGTTAAATCTCTACCCGTAGCCTCCTTCATCTTACTTACGACCCCTGTTCCAAAGTAGGGGTCTATTGTACAAGCTTCACTCCAAGATACGTTTAGAAGCTTCTCCACTTCATGAGGTATGAAAGTCGCTAGGATATTGGATGCTTTAACCGCGTCGAGTGTGCTTCCACCGCCGAATGCCACTATGGCGTCTGGCTTATTCACAGCTATCTGGAGGGCTATCCTATAAACGTCCTCGCGTGGGGTATTCTGCCTAGCTCCTGAAACTTTTACATAGGATAAGCCGTTCTCTCTGAGGCTTTTAGCTATATCTTCCATTGGTTTAAGAGCCCAGTTGGAGCTACTTCCAACCAATAGTACTGTTTTACCGAATTCTCCAGCAAACTTTCCCACGTAGCTTAAAACGTCGCATCCGAAGACGTAATTTTCCCTCTTCCAATCTTTTAGAAGGATTTCAGCCTCTTTCATCAATTCTTCCGTGGCTTTCATAGTGAAACACCAATTTTAACCTAATCTACCGTCATATTTAAGAGTTAAATGAAGATGTTGATACTTTTAGGAAAGCTTTTTACCTTCGATTTAATGATAATTTAGTGTTAAGATGAAAAAACCAAGAGACTACTTCAAGGATTTTCTCAATGGAGAATCTAGGAAAGTCTCCGTCTCCTATGAGAAGTCTAAGCTTTCCTGGAATTATAAGGATGCTAAAGACGAGGATGTTGAGAAGCTGCCCCGTTACCTTGAATCTCCATTTCTAGATCAAGTGGCTTCAGAACCAGTTATTTTAACGTCTAGAGAGCTTAACACTATAAAAGAGCATATTAAGCTTTTAGATTCCAAGGTTCTTAAGCTTAGCAAGTCCAATAGGCTGCTGAAGATAATCTGTCTAATACTCCTAATGCTTCTAGTGGCTACCGTCGTCATGAATCACGTTGGAGGCGTATAGTTTTGAGTCTTAAAAAATCTGTTTTAAAGCTTAAAGAAGAGGTAAATTCTAGGTTTG
>JAWCKO010000033.1:0-1828 GCA_038851915.1 Bathyarchaeia archaeon | reverse complement strand
CGAAGAAGTAGTAGATATAGCCATATTGAACCAGCTTCACAGGAGGAGTTCAACCCTCATAAGGGCTCAGAGAGGTGTCGGAAAATCTACGCTTATGCTTCTAATACTTAGAGGAATAACTGGTGGAGACCACGTAGTGATATCTGGCGCTTCGGAGGTTAAACGTGGAGAGGTTGTGGGTAGACTTCACATACCGTCGCTTGAGAGGGAGGGGGTTGAAAAAGTCCTATGGGCTGCGTTTGTACAGGCTAAAGGTAAGGGTATAGATGAAGTCAATAGATTAAATCCGTATACAACCTCTAACATTCACCATATGATGCAGTTCGGTGAAGTATGGGCGTATGGACAGCGGGTTAAAGTTGGAGATTACGTTCTTATAGCCAATGAGAACCCGGCTGATCCGACGACTTTCATACATCCGCCCCCATTCTACGATAGATTCGACATATGCATATACTTGAATTCTCTGAGTTTAAGTGATAAGTTTAAGCTTCAATCGCTTCTGGATAGCTACGAAGGAGAGCTTGTAGAATCTATGCCTCAAGTCCTAACATTTGAGGAGCTTCAAAGCATAAGGAAGGAGGTGGATGATGTTGAACTTGACAGTGAAACCATAGGGCTTATCAATATGCTGGTTAGAGATTTTCAAGCGTGTGTAAGAGGTAGGGAGCATTCCGAAGTGAAGCCTCCGATACTGTGCGAGGGGTGTCATTTTCTTAAAGACATCTGTAGCAATATAAAAGACCCGCCTAGTGAAAGATCCACGATAGTCTTAACACAGCTTGTTAAGGCTAAGATTTGGCTTGATGGTAAAGCCAGCCAAGAAGATGTACTTTCGCTTGCTTTATGGGTCTTCCCACACAGGATGAACCTTGTTAAGACTAGAAGTCTTCTAAATGATATTAGGGAATTGCTGATGCGTGAAAAAGTGAAGATGGATGAGAGGGTTAATAGAAGGCAGTGGCTTATACTCAGCAAGCTTATGAATGGTTACGATAGAGGATTATACACATACGCTAGGGAGGTTGCCGTAGAAGACCCTGTATTTGCAGAGGAGCTTATAAAGCTTGAGAAGGCTTGGGTTAAGGAGGGCATAATCAGAGAAGAAGATACTTTAGGAGTGTATTTGAGATGGAGGTAGAAACGGTTCAAATAGACCCTGCGATGCTGAGGGAGGTCTTCATCAAAGTTAAATCTGAATTGTTTTTTCCACCTATCCAGTTTAAATTGAATGATAAACTGAGCATGCCTGTGAAAGTTTTAAATGGAGAGCTACATGTAAACCCTAACCTTTTAATTAGGTCTAAGGACCCTTACCGTCTACTACTCTGGCTTTTAAGACATACCCTAGCTCATATGCACTACTGTCCCTACGATGCTAAAACCGCCTACTATTTGCAGAAAATAGCTTATGGTGTTCTCAGGGATAATAAGTTGGCGTACACGGCTGTAGCGATGTTTTCAGATTTTCAAGTAGATTGTATATATCTTAAAAATAGATACGGTGAAACGCCGTTCCACCTACATGATACGCTTGGCAGATGTAAACCTTTGGGGTTGGAGTCGCTAATATTTGCAGTTTACAGGGAGTTTTTCCCAGATCTAGCCTATAAACCTGAAGACGATGAAATTGAAATACTCGGTAGATTGCTGGCGGACTCTATAAAGCCTCCCAAGTCTTGGGTGAGTAAAATCAAAGCCATATCGGCTGTTCTCTTGAGGGCAGATACACAGGAGCAAAAACGCACTTTGAAGAAGCCTTCTAAAGACCGGCTTGGGTTGAAATTCATCCCGCTGATTGAAGATGCTCATCCAGATGCTGTGAAAA
>JAWCKO010000032.1:0-11201 GCA_038851915.1 Bathyarchaeia archaeon | reverse complement strand
TGGTGATAATGTACATAGTAACTGGTATAAACACGTTATCAGCTGTTCTAACGGTTGTAAACGGAATACTCGTCTGGATTACATCCTTAAGAATGCTGGGTATCGGAGGAATGTACTACAAAGGGATTAAAATGAATGCTCTACATAGGCTACTCATATGGCCTACTGCTCCTGAAACATTGAATAGAGACTTCGTATTATCAGCCTACTTTAACTCTTGGTTTTTAGATGCACCTGAATTCGGCTATATTGTAGGTGGAAACTTTCTATCATCCTTCGAAGCCTATAAGATGGCTAGCATTACAGGCGTAAGCACTAAAAGCATATTCAAGATTCTCGTCGCCTCAATAATTATATACTCATTGGTGACGATGCTAACGTATCTCAACGTGGGTTATACATTCGGTGCTACGCAAGCCGGGTTCGGATTCAATGCGTCTTGGTGCGATCATCTATTGAATAGAATCGTAGCCCCATGGAACGGTATCCCTGGACCAGAGCCTTGGATACCTCACTTTACCGCAGGATTTATCTTCGTAGGGCTTATAAGCTGGCTACACTTCAGGTACATATGGTTCCCATTCGAACCGGTCGGCTTTCTCTTAGGCATATCCACTGGGTTTGAGTTTGGACTCTGGAGTTACGCCCTCGTCGCATGGATACTTAAAATGCTGACACTTAGAATAGGCGGAAGCAAAGCTTACGAGGAATACGGTGCTCCAATGGCTGGAGGATATATGGCAGGACACATGCTAGCACTAATACCCGGAATAATAGTACAAAGGATAAGGTTCTTCTTCCCATTCTAAACATCCCCATTTTTATTTTAAATTTTTCCAACGTGTATAAGAGGTGCTCTCTATTTCGATGGTCATCCAGCCCAATACCGGTATTTGCGAAGGCTTTACAGACGGTAGTGGTGAGCGTAGACGTAGATCTATAGTCCTAGCCCTTGTCAAGGTTAGGGTTGAAGGTGGAGGCTTTACGTTGAGCTGGACATGCAACCTTACAGAGCACTATCATAACGAAGAGTGCTTCTACGCTAAGTCTAAAGTATAAGATTATGATGGGAATGGAGAGGTGAAAATCTATGAATAATACAATTGTTGGAATATTTATATTAGATTGGTTAAACTTAAGTGGTTGAATAGTTGAGATTTATCTATTCAAGGTTATGGTTAAGTGTCCTGCCTGGGGTATGGATGTTAGCACCCATTTTCGTATTTAGGGGGATTAGTTTTAAATATGGTTTAGGGTAACTATTACTTGACCTACATTGGCTAAGTGTCCTGGTTGTGGCGTTGAAGTCGGGTCTTCGAAAGAGTGGGCTTATGGTCCTAAGGGTCGTAAGGGTCCAACGTTTCAAGTGCAGGCTTTTAAATGCGCCAACTGCGGCTTAAAATTCCGAAACTATCTTCAAGAGGGACGGGTTAAATTCACACTGGCTTTAAAAGAAGGTAAATTTAGAAAAGTATAGCCTTCCCCTTGAACTTGGATCTGAGCAATTCTTTCAGCAATCTAGAAGCCTATTGGAAATGTGTACGTAAGAATAGTATTTAGCTACCCCTAACTGCTACTTTTTATTTGAAATCGATCGATCTGTTTTTAAGCGGCTACGATCAATTCTGTTTTTGAGGTTTATGCTCCGCCGTCGTTATCCTAAGCCTGCCCGTGAGATCATATTGGATTTTCTGAGGAGCACAGATAGGCCTGTTGAATTAGGCGATATCGTCAAGAGCACAGGCATAGCGTACAACACTGTTAGAGGCCGTCTCTACGAGCTTGGGAAGAGGGGGCTTGTAAAGAGGACATCTGATGGATGGTTTAGGTTGAAGTGAACGCGCTATGAGCGTTGCAACAGCCAACGAAGGGAAGAGTAAGTACATCCCTATGCGGCTCGTCACGCCGGAGGAGTATTTAGAGTATGTTAAAAGCCATAGCGTTGTGCGTATAGAGGATGAAGAGATAGCCGTTGGAAGACCATATAGAGTCGAGAAGTATCAGCCCGACGAGTTCAACCTAGAGAGAACGACAGTCTGGTCTTTCCCGGATAGGGGGAGCTGGGCTACGCATAGAGGCGACTACAGGGGTAATTGGGCTCCTCAGATAGCTAGAAACCTCATCCTACGCTATAGTAAGCCTGGCGAACTAGTCTTAGACCAGATGTGTGGAGGAGGCACGACACTGGTGGAGTGTAAGCTTCTAGGTCGTAATGCAATAGGTGTAGACATAAACTATGAAGCCGTCATACTCAGCCTCGACAGGCTCAACTTTACGTATAGGCCTCTAGACCCGGATTATGAAGAGTCCACTATAAAGGTATACCATGGGGATGCTAGAAACTTGAATTTGATCGCAGACGAGTCCATAGACTTGATAGCTACACACCCACCCTACGCAAACATAATTCCATACTCTAAAAGCAGGAAGGTGGAGGGCGACCTATCAAAGGTCTACAGCCTAGAGGAATACTTGGAGGGTATGCGTGAAATAGCCGTAGAGAGCTTCAGAGTTTTAAAGCCCGGAAGATACTGCGGCATACTGATAGGCGACACTAGGAAGCATAGACACTACGTTCCAATAGCCTTCAGAGTCATGCAGCAGTTCTTAGACGTAGGCTTCATACTGAGGGAAGACATAATCAAAGTCCAATGGCATACTAAGACAACTGGTAGGAAGTGGGCCGGTCTAGCTAAGACGGCTGAAGAATGCTGGGTCGAAAAGCCACAGGATAGACGCTACTGGACAGACTTCTACCTGATCGGGCACGAGCACTTGTTCGTATTTAGAAAGCCTAGTGACGGCGAGGAAAATGAGGATTATAAGGACAGCGTGAAGTGGTGGTGAATAATGGCGAAAGCGCGTAGAGAGCCGGGCTGGCTTAAGCACAGAGAACTTGTGGATAAAGCCATAGCTGAAAAGAACTATATAGATGGATCTAGGGCGGTCGTCGACCCCCTACCACATCCAAACGACGTGAGGACTGTCCTAGAGCAGCATTTTAAAGTTCACAGCGATAGGAGCTTCAGAGTGATACTGGTCGAAGACTATGCAGACTACAAAGTGTTTATTCAAATACCTGATGGAAAGTCTGAATACGACTTCTACGTTTGGCGCGCCGTATTTGAACGTGGGAAACCCGTAGATGTGAAGGTTCCAACACACGACGACCTAGCCGTCTTCTTCACAGAGCTTAAATCCAAGCATGAAGACTTAGATGAATACCTGATAAATGCCGTTGTAAAGCTGATCCACCACGGCCATAGATGGGGTGTTCCAAGGATAATCTCAAAGTATTTCAACAACCTCAGCGATGAGCTGAAGGGCGAAGCTGGAAAATTCCTATCAACGCTCAAGTGGATAGCGCTCCAAGAAGATATAAACTATCCGCCCAGAGAGAGGAAGATTGGCTCTAAATACACTCTGGCGGTCTACGCTCTACTAGAGGCAGGCTTCACAATGAACGAAATAAGAAGAATCATAAGATTCTAAAAGAAGGGGGCTTAAAAAAGAGGCAGAAAAGAGGAACTGCTCTATACCCAAGCTGATCAGCCGACTGCTCAGTACTAGTACTCGCGATGGTAGTACTAGTACCAGCGGACAGAGCACAGACCTAAAATCGTTTAAAACCGAAGAATATTGGAAAACTTCATCGAAGTGGGCCGGGCAGGACTTGAACCTGCGACCATCCGCGCGTCAGGCGGATATCCTAGCCGACTAGACGACCGGCCCTTAGATGAGTCTAATCTATTCAGTTTTTGAACGAAGTTATAAGATTTGCGTTAGTGTTGTTCAGCCAGAAGCGTATGTTGAGGGTGTTATAAGAATCAAATCAATTTTGGCTTTTTCTAGCCTTCAGGATGTAGTAGTGCCATGTGATCCGTATGCCTCTTTTGCACATGTATCTTCTTGCGAGTGATTCTACGGTTTCCCTGTCTTTCTCTCTATCGAAACTCTTAACAAGAGGCGCCATTTCAATGAGGTTCATAAACTCCTCTACGCTTCGGTAATACTCCTTCTCCATAAAATCTTCAACGCTTTCCACCGTAAAGCCAGCATCTTCAATCTTCTCACATACTTCCTGCTTCCACTCCTTCAGGTTTTTGGGGAAGAAGAAGCTTTCCCTTTCGATCCTTTCTCGAAAGAATTCTACGACTTCTCTATTGGCCGCTGGACCTAAACCATATTCAAAGAAGTATCCCCCGCTCTTTAAAACTCTATATGCTTCTAGAGGCGAATACTCAGCCAGCCTCGTTATAACGATGTCGAAAGAGCAGTCTGAAAATGGGAGTTTCAACCCATCTCCTCTAATAAGCATCACGTTTAAAGATCCCGTCGTATTTAGCTTTGCAATTTTCAGCATCGGTGTTGAAACGTCAAGACCTATAAAAGTCGCATTTTCATGGAGAGTTGACAGGCTCTGTATTATATGCGCAGTTCCGCAACCGATGTCTAAGAGCTTAGTCGTAGGCTTGATGACGTTGGAGATCTTTAGGATATAATGGTTCCTCCTCCGTCTCTTACTCCTCTTAATCATTTCATTCCGTAAAGCTGCCTGTCTTTCACTGTCGCCTTTAACATTCATTGAAGACTCCATTATTTTTCCTCAGATCCTGTAATTAAACTCGTAGGTGAAAGAGTTCCTCTCAACTAAGGAATCTACAATCTTCGAAAACATACGCCTGAAATGGCTTCAAGAGTAAGGATAGTATTTACCGGCGTAGGAGAATACGATGCCTATTTCAAAGAATATTTACATTAATCTAAGTTTTCTAGCTATGATAGGTGCTGTTGTTATCTTCGAAACGGGTCCAGGTATTGAATCTGTCCCTACGACTTCTTCGATCCCAGCTTCTCTCAAGCGCTCTAATGAGTTTTCAGCCAGTAGAGCATGTGTTACGCCTACGTATACTCTTCTAGCACCCTGCTTCCTAAGTATTCTAGCAGCGTTGGCAGCTGTTCCACCTGTACTTATAATATCGTCTATTATCACCACGTCTCTTCCAGACACGTTTAAGGTTTTTTCAGCCGTCACTATTTCACCCGTATACCTATCTCTCTTCTTCTCAAACCAATCGTAATCTGTCCCAGCAACCTTAGCGGCAGCCTCAGCTCTTTTAAGGGCAGCCTCTTCATCATCCGGCGCTACAACTAAAGGCTTTTCAACGCCCTTAGATAGGAAATACCTCATTATTTCATCTGCAGCTGTTAGATTGTAGGCTGGTATACGGTAGTAGCTTAAAACCCCTAAATTATGTATGTCAACTGTGTAAAGTTCTGAAGCCCCAGCCCTCTGAAGGATTTCTGCCAGTATTTTAGAGCTTACAGCCTCCCCAGATAGATACCGCTGGTCTTGACGGCTGTAGGCTAGGTACGGCGCGTAAACCATGATCTTTCCAGCTTCAAGCTCTCTACAGGTTTCAAGCATGTAGATAAGCTCAAGAATATGCTGATCCTGAGGCGGAGGTAGACTTTGAACGACTAGTACATCCTCATCTTTCACATCTTCTAAGAGTCTAAAGTAGAACTCGCCGTCTGGGAAGCGTTTAAATTGAGCTTTAATAAGAGGCGCTTTAAGCTCTAGAGATATATTTTCTGCGAGTTTAACAGAGCTTGGTCCACTAAGTACACGCATAAAGAGCACCAGTCTAATTTGAAGCGAAATCTAAGATAAACTTGACTATATTTAACCGTCCGCAACCCGATCATTTGAGCTGAGAAATCCCTACCATACTTCAGCGGTCCCGCGTCCAGAAGCTTACACTAGATATGTTTATATTCACGATGGTATTCTGGTTGTTTAAAGTTAAAGGGTGGATCTATGGCTGAAACAGAGATTCCCAGGTGTTTCTGGTGCAATAAGCCTATAAAGCCTGAAGACTTAGCCGTAAAATTCCTATGTCCAAACTGCGGCAGAATCGTAATATGGCGCTGTGAGAAGTGTAGAGTTTTAGCTAAACCTTATAAATGTCCACTGTGTGGCTTCATAGGTCCTTAGGATGGTGACATTATGGCTAGAGTTTTGGTTAAACTGAGAATCTTCCCCGAGAGTATAGATTTAGATTTAAAAGAGCTTGCAAAACGTATATCTGAGCATCTACCTGAAAACTCTAGGGTCGAGGGGGTTGGTGAGGAACCGATAGCCTTCGGTTTAAACGCCCTCCTACTGTTAGTTTCAATGCCGGATGAAGAAGGCTTTATGAACGAGGTTGAAGAAGCCATTAGAGCTACTCAAGGTGTTAATGAGATCCAGATAATATCCGTCAGTAGAGCCAGGTGAGTTTTTGCAGTTAACCGTCAACCCGCTCCTCATAGACGAATACAGGTTGAACTGGTCTCTGAGATATCTTAGAGAAGCTAAAGTAGACTACAAATGTCTAAAACTTCTCACTGGTGAAGAAGCCTACGTAAGCCTAGGCTCGACAGCCGTTAGAAAAGCTCAAACAGCTGTACTCTACGCTCTCGGAGAGCCCTCCTCCATCTACAATGCCATAGTAACCGTTGTTGATGGAGATGTTGAGGCGGATAATAGCTTGATCAATGTTTTAGCCTCCATGGAGAAGTGTATGAGAAGCATCATAGACAATGCACGTACATTTCCAAGGGAGATGTTCATCCGATTGATTGGAGAGCAAATATCTATAGCTGAGAAGCTTTTAGAGAAAATCTTCGAAGTATACGGAAGGTGAACGTTTAAATCTAACGGTTTAAGTTCATAATTTGGGGATGAAGAAACTGACCTGCACAGACAACTTTGGATGATGAGCTGTATCTCCTCAGACCCCTTTCAATCTACAGTTCGAGGCGTAGGATGTATGAAAGTTAAAGTCAGATTGCTGGGTTTTCTAGCAAGAATATATGGGTCTGAAGAAGTAACCTTAGAAATCCCTGAAAACTCCACATTTAAAGACTTTCTAAAAACTTTGGTTAAGCGGAAGAGTAGATTTAAAAAAGCGGTTTTAAATGGTGGAAACGTTGGGGAAACAGTATTAGCTTTAATCAATCAAAAAGATATTGGGGTTCTAAAAGGCTTAGACACTGAGCTTAAAGATGGGGATGAAGTTGTCTTCGTACCTGTTTCACACGGAGGTTAAACGCGTTCTTCTTCACCCATAGCCCAAGCTATCCCACCGAGTATGTGCTTCTGGAAGTAGTCGGTTCTCCATAGCTTTGTGAAATGTCCGAAGGCTGTGTAGAATACCCGTCCTTGGCCGTATTTATGACACCATGCTAATGCGTAATCGTTGTCTGGACGCGTACCCTTGCTTAAATCCACAGAGCTATTGTCAAGCCTTATAAGTACATGTGTCTTCTCCCTACTCCAATCTCTAAACGTGTACACTTCCTCAAGGACTTTAAACCTCTTAGGGAGATGTCTAGTTGAAGGATGAGAACCATCTTCAACTATTGCGTATACCTCCTGCGTCCATGGATGCCCGTTGAAGTATCCACCAAGCATCCTACCATACTCGGGAAACTTGTAAAACGTGTCGGTAGCATTATGCACACCTATGAATCCTCCACCGTTTTCAACGAAACGTATTAAACTGTTCTTCTGCTCTTCACTCATAGGGAGTTCGCCAGTCGTCATAAATAGAACTGCGGCGCATGCGCTAAGCATTTCATCATTAAATTCAAAACACTCCTCCGTTGCATAAGTCTCGAAAATCCCAGTTTCCTCTCCAAGCTTGGTTAAAACCTCAACCGCCGTCGTTAAGTAGCTATGTCTAAACCCTGCTGAATACGTTAATACAAACAACCTGCTTTTACAACCCATACGAATCACAATTCTACTCTAGCATAATAAAAATATTTGCTCCAGAGATTACGGGAACCGAAAGATAGTTGAAGAGGATGAACGAGATTCGAATACGGCTCACAATGTAAAGTTTAAAGTTTCCCCTAGTTTTTCTCTTAGAACAGGCATTCAAGCGAAACCATGGGCTATCGCTCAATTGAAAACATCAAATACTCTAAACACATGAAGACTTTAGAATAAACTCGTCATGAAAAATTGCAGTATTTCCATATTTTAGAGGGCAGATATATGGAAAAACACCGTGAAAATAAAATGGTAAAAACCTAGGGGGGAGGTTTAGAGCTGTTTGAAATACTCTTAACATGAAGATTTTTAGAACCCTTAAAAGAAAGATGTATCCTACGATATTTAACACCAGGAGATAAATAGAAACAGGAGTACATTTGGGTTTGATTTAAAGCTTTTATTTGGCGGCTTCCACAAACTCTTCTACAGATTTCAACATCTTAGGTTTAGCCTTACCAGTAATCGAATATACCTTCTCTAGGAACTTTCCAACTTCTTCTAAACCAGCTAATACGTTAAGCTCTACGGTGACCCTCCTCTCTTCACCAGGTTGAATGAATTGTAGAGTGCCCCATCTTCTCTCCTTATCTCTACCCAAGACTAAGCAATTAGCCGGCTCCAATCCGACTACGTAGGTGCCTTCACCCATCATCTTCCACTCTATGAGGCGGTTAAGCTCCCTCTTCCTGTACTTGATGTAAACTCCTAATCCATCCATAAGCTTTTCATTAACTATAGCGGCATAAGCGTATCCATCGCCGTCCACCGCCATATCGTGGAAGTAAACCTTCTCCCTAAAGCCTACAGTTGGATGTTGAAATCTATCGTATTTCTCAGCTCCATCTTCAGCATCCCTATCTCTTGGAACGTAAAGCCTAGACGTTGAAATCAAGTAGGCGTTTTCATCTACAAGAGGAAAACCAAAGTTGAAGTGGTATAGAATCATTAAAGGCTGAGCTTCCCAACCCTCATTCACCACAAAGTCTTCAATCAGCACGGTTTTAGACCCGAGTTTAGACTCGATCTTACGGTTTAAAACGAGGTTTGAGCCGAAAACCCTAGCTTCTCTACAGGACCCTTCAACAACCATAACGTAATCTTCCCCATCCCAGTATCCTTCAATCCCTGTAAGCTTAGCTGGAATATAGGATATACGACCGTGTAAACCAAGGTCTTCACCCATATTGACAGTAGGCGCTCCAAGATAAGTTAAACCGCAAGTCGTAAGAAGCCCTCCGAAGAATCCCCGGAGCCAGCCAAACCCCTCAGGTTCGAAGAAAGATGGAGCTATAAATCCCGTTGGGCTTATCCAAGCTAAAGGTACTCCTCTATACTCCGCGTTAGCTATATCCAACCCCCTATCTACAATTATAGATAGATCGACCTCTCCAGTCTTCATAGAGACGACTCTAACGTCACGCTCCATACCGTTCTGAGCCTTCAGAAGCCTAACTCCACCCACTTGATCTATGCTCCCTATGCGTTTAAGCAGCTCGTCTCGTTTAAACGATCTACCGTATAGGTAAACCAAACCGTAACACCTCCAACTGAAATAACGTTGAAGAAACATAAAACTAACTAGTTTTTAAACGTACGTAGTCGAGCAAGTCTACTCCAGCCTTCTTAAGCAATTCGTAAAGCGCCTTAATAGGTAAGCCCACTACGTTGAAAAAACACCCCTCTATTCTCTCAACAAATAAACCCCGCATATCCCTGAACAGCATATGCACCAGCTTTATCAAAAGACTCACCTGTGGAAAGATAGAACTCTATCTCCCTATCCGTTAAAGCTTTAAACTTAACACTGGTTTCCTCAAACTCCGTAAACTGAAGCCTCTCGGGAATCAATATAGCGGCAAGACCTGTGGCGACCACATGCCATCTACCGCTCAACATTTTAAGCATACGTTTAGCATCTTCATAGCTCCTAGGTTTTCCCAAAACCCGTCCATCCAACACTACAACCGTGTCAGCTGCAACTATACAACCACAGTTGACCATATTGGAAACACTCCAAGCCTTGGAAAGAGCATTGGAAACAACTAAACTCTTAAACTCTCCATTGAACCTCTCCTCTTCCTTAGGCTCCAGCACTGTGAACTCAAGTCCAAGCGTCTGAAGAATATTTATCCTCCTCTCAGACTTTGACGCAAGATATAACCTTCTTCTGCAAGAACCACTCATGGTAAAAACCACTCTACAAGATTCCTATAAAGCATCTATTAAAGAAACACCTCATCCTCTTAAAAAGAGGTTTTAAATCATTTATTGTAAATATTTCCAATATTTATGCAACTAAACAAATTAAAAAATAAATCACATCATTATTGTAGTTTGATCTACTTCATCAAGTCTTTAATAAATAGTATTTCCGTTTTAAACGGTTTTGAAATGGAAATGGTCAAAAGGCCCCACTAGTATCTGAAATCATACCTCCTAGTAGCTTTTGGCTTCATCAAGCCTCCTCTCCTCATAAAGTTCTTCGGTTGACAAAGTGGGTATGAAGCCGAAAACCTCTTCTAAAAGCTTTGGTTGCTTGTCTTCCAAGCTTATAAGATATCTTATCGCCTCGTCTAGACTGACTTTCCTCCCCAGTCTATCTTGGATACGAGCGGCAATTCTAAAAAGCATCTCCTCGGTATACTTAGAAACTTTTATTGTTTTTGACATAAATAACACTAAATGTACTAGGTATACAATGTTTCTTATAAAATTTGCCATAGTATTGAGCATCTTAGAGAAGAATTACTATCCCAAACCATACGTTTTCACCTCCAGCAAATGGCGGTAATTCAATGTAGTAGACTATTGAACCTGCCATTAAAACTAGAGTATGATTCTCACAGCTATTAATGGGCTTGTTAAAAGTCTTTAGTTCGCGTATTCTCGGTTTGGCCTTCACCATGAAGTAGGTGCTTATCTCCATAGACCAAAGTTTTAAATCCGTATATTGCCAGAAGCACCACTACAGAGGTAATATTTAGGATCAACAAATAGAGACCACCTAATGTAGTCTCAAGCGTTGGAAATATGAAGAATGATAGGTTGTTCATCGTGTGGAAAAGCATTACGGCTAAGATACTGCCGCCCGTATTATTGTATATCCAAGTAAAGAGAACGGTTCCACATAATATTAGAATCATGAAGCCCCAGATTGGCGTTTGAGACTGAATTGTCCCAGATATGAAGAACAGAGGTAAATGCCAGATTCCCCATAATACTCCAAGTATCATGCTTGAAGTGAATGCATTCCATCTCATCTGCAACCTATCTAAGGCGTATCCTCTCCAACCCCATTCTTCCTGAAATGGTCCTCCAAGAAAGAATATGTAAACGAAGCCAACGATTATTGATAAAGAGTTAAATAGTACGGATA
>JAWCKO010000031.1:0-11240 GCA_038851915.1 Bathyarchaeia archaeon | reverse complement strand
CGAAAAATTCTGAGGACATCTTCAAGCTCGTATTTTGGAAAAACTATCGGCTCACGTTACTTATGCAATTGAATAGATGGCTATTTAGATTAGGCTTTTAAAACTACGGAGATAAATGTCGAAAACCTTTTATTTACATTCTTCTTGTTGTGTTCTTACGTGTCTCTTTAGAAAGAGGGTTAACAGATGGGTCGTAGGAAAAAGAGGGCGCCGAAGAGAGGCTCATTAGCGTATATTCCCAAAGTCAGAGCCAGCTCAATGGTTGGAAGAATTGGATTTTGGCCTAGTGTAATCTACGATAAACCTAGGCTGCTGGGTTTTGCAGGTTACAAAGCAGGCATGGCTCATGTGTCAGTTATTGATGATACTCGCGGTTCTCCACATTATGGTAAAGAAATACTCGTACCCGTAACCGTTTTAGATATCCCTCCTCTTTACATAGTTGCTGTAAGATGTTATGAAACTACGCCTTACGGTTTAAAAACGCTTGGAGAAGTGTGGGTTGATAAACCTCCAAAGGATATTGAAAGAATTCTTACGATCCCTGAAAAATTTAACCGTGATGATATGATTAAAAAAATCAAGAGTAGCTTAGATAGAATATCAGAGTTTAGAGTTCTAACCTGTACTCAACCCCGTCTTTCCGGTCTTAGAAAGAAGACACCTGAAATGTTTGAAATAGGTGTTGGAGGAGGCTCTGTAGAAGATAGACTGGAATACTGTTTAAGTATTCTCGGTAAAGAAGTCAGAGCTAGAGATGTTTTAAAGGAAGGAATGTACGTTGACGTTTCAGCTATTACTAAAGGTAAAGGTTTTCAAGGAGTTATAAAGAGATGGGGTGTTAAACGCCGTCCCCATAAATCGAGGAAAGGTGTTAGGAAGGTTGGTACGCTTGGACCTTGGTCTCCAGCGATGGTTCTAAGTACAGTTCCAAGAGCAGGTCAATTGGGCTTCTTCCAAAGGATTGAACATAATAAGCGTATAATAAAGATAGGTGTGAACGGAGAAGAAATTACGCCTAAAAGTGGCTTCACTAGATACGGTGTAATTAGAGGAGACTATATTCTAATTAAGGGTAGTGTGCCAGGTCCTGTTAAAAGGCTTATAAGGCTTAGAGTGGCTGCACGTTTACATAAAGGTACTCCTGAAACAGTGCCGCAAATAACGTATGTTAAAGTCTGATAAAGGTGGTTACTCTTGTCTAAAACTGGTTCCGAGGGTTTCTTAAGAGTCTTAGGTTTAGATGGTAAAGTTGTAGGTAGGCTGAAAACCCCAGGGGTCTTTACGACGGATATTCGCCCAGATTTAATACGTAGGGTTGTTGTAGCGCTTCAAACTCATAGACTTCAAAGAAAGGGTAGGAGTGAACTAGCGGGTAAACGTCATGTTGTTGAATACTTAGGCGTAGGTAGGAGTCTTTCGAGGGTTCCAAGGCTTAAAGGTACTACTAGAGCTTCATTTGTCCCCCTAGCGGTAGGTGGTAGGCTTACACATCCACCTAAGCCTGAAAAAGACATCTATAAAAAAGTGAATAAGAAGGAGAGGCTTCTAGCGTTAAGTTCGGCAATAGCTGCTACGGCATCTAAAGAATACGTTCAGGCTAGAGGACATAGAATTGAAAAAGTAAAATACTTTCCACTGGTAGTAGTAGATGATATTCAATCTTTAAAGAAGACGAAAGATGTTGTTAATCTATTTAAAAACCTAGGAATCTGGGAGGATGTTTTAAGGGTTAAGAATAGTATGAGTAAGATTAGAGTTGGTAAAGGTAAGATGAGAGGTAGGAAGTATAAAGGTGGCAAAGGACCGCTTCTAGTAGTGGCTAAAAATAATGGTATAGGATTATCCGCAAGAAACATTCCAGGTGTTGACGTGGTAGAACTTAAAAACGTTAGTGTGGAGGTTTTAGCACCTGGAGGTAATCCCGGTAGACTTACGATATGGGATAGATCTAGTATAATTACTTTAAGGTCTATATTTAGAGAAGAGGTGTAAAATTATGAGTAATGCAGATGTGAAATTTATGGAAAACGCATGGTTAGCTAATATTCTTCTATATCCTCTTATGACTGAGAAGGCAATAAATCTGATAGAGTCGCAGAATAAATTAACCTTCATAATTAATATTAAAGCGTCAAAGAACGATGTTAAAAGAGCTTTTGAGAAATTTTTCAACGTTAAGGTGTCTAAAGTTAGGATTGCTATAATGCCTGATGGACGTAAGAAAGCATATATAACGCTCAGCCCCGAGTATAGTGCTTCAGACATCGCGGTTAGACTTGGAATACTATAATGGTGAGGTGATCCAGAATGGGTAAACGGATTCTTGTTCAAAGAAGAGGTAAAGGCTCTCAAACCTTCACAGCGCCTACTTATAGGAGAATAGCTCCCTCTAAATATCCACCTCTAACAGTTTTACCTAGAGATGACGTTGTTAAGGGTGCTGTTGTCGACCTTATCCACGATTCTGGTAGAGGGGTTCCACTGGCACTAATAGAGCTTGAAAATAGCGTACGTTATCATATGGTTGCGTGCGAAGGTTTAGGCGTTAACGATACTGTTGAATTAGGGTCAAAAGCCTCGTTTAAAATCGGAAACACTCTATTCCTCTCCGATATACCTGATGGTGCTGTAATATGTAATGTTGAGAAAAATCCCGGCGATGGAGGTAAACTTCTAAGGGCTTCTGGAAGCTACGGAGTAGTTCTAGCACATTCAGATGCTGGTGTTGTAGTGAAAATGCCGTCAGGTAAAACAATAGTGTTAGATGGGATGTGTAGAGCAACTATTGGCGTAGTTGCTGGAGGCGGTAGAATTGAAAAACCATTCCTAAAAGCTGGTGCAAAGCTTAAGTTGATGAAGGCTAGAGGCCGTAAATATCCGACTGTTCGTGGTGTTGTAATGGCTGCCGTTTATCATCCACATGGCGGGGGTAGACATCAACATCCAGGTAAACCGACGACTGTTGGTAAGACTGCTCCACCCGGTGCTAAAGTCGGACTTATAGCTGCTAGGAAGGCTGGTAGAGGTGCTAGGGTTCGAAAAACTATTAAATCGCCTGTTTAAGAAAAGTTTAACTCTACTTGTAAGTTCCAAATAATGCTATTTGAAAGTACCCGTAAGTTAGACATATGAGAGTACTTAGAAAACAGTAGGGTGTATACAGTTTCGGCGCGGGGAAGTCGCCATTGACAAACGTTTTATATGTTTAGTAACAGTCTTCTATTGTTGAAAAAAATGGACTCTGAAGTTTCCAAAAAACTTAGGGTTCAAACTAAACAAGTAATAGAGCTTTTTGAGGATAGGGTTAAAGTCCTTCAGAAACGTAGGGATCTTTTACAGATGTTCAGGAATATAGACCCGAGAGGGTGTTTAGAGACTGCTAGGAAACTGATCGGTGAAGGTGAGTGGACGGCTTTAGGTATAGATGGCTCTATGGACTTCGATGAACATTTAGACCTCCTATTGTTTTACGTTTACGCTACAGGTTATAAGTGTCCGTTTTATGTTAGACGAGATGGTGTTTCCGTAGATGTCAAAAACGCGGTTAGAAATATGCCACTTTCCGCATCAGCAGCTATACCGCTTTGGGTGGAGGATCTTCTAAACGTTTCACGGGGGTTATCTATAAGCTTTGAGTATGAAGTTCGACGTATCGCTGAAGCTATACCCATATCTATTATGACGATGGCTGAGCTATTTCTCGCTTTAAAGTCTATTGAAAACCCTACCGTTAAGCTCTTACTGTTGGATAGGCCTCTATCTGGAACGTATCCATCCCTCTTAAAATCTTCTAGAATAATCCTCAGCTCTAGAGATTCCGTATTAACATCTATGGAAACAACCAAGGGAAGAGTCTCACTTACAGATATTTGGATTGCTAGCATCCTTGGACCTGGATGTTTCTACGTTCCCCCTAGAAGGCCATACTCTGAGTTCGCCCTTATTAAAGCCCTCTTAGAGAGGCATGAGATTTCTAAAGAAGAGGCTTGTGCGATTTTAAATGTAGACGCTGTAAGACTTGAGAAAATCTTAAAGCATATTCATCTTAGGGAGATGACGTTTAACTCTAAGATAATCGATGAGTTCGGGAATATGCTTAGGCTAAGAAGTGAGGTTTTCGGATATTGGGATAGAGTCTACGAAGCATCTATAGAAGTCTCCAACAGGATATTTAAAGGGGTTGACTATCCTCTAAGGATTGGAGAATCTTGGCTGACATCCCACGATATAAATCTTCTAAACCTGTTTTTGCTCTACGAACTTTTACGTAGGGCGTTAGCTAATCCTACTATTTTAGTAGGCATAGCTAAAGATACGGAGGCTTCTGAAATCGTAAGGTCTGTAATACCTTTTATGCGTTTTAAGGATTCTATCAAAGTCGAACAACCCATTCCATCCGTAAGAAACAATAGGCGTTTTCTAAGCCTTTTAAGCTCTTTAAACTATGACGTCATTAAAACACCTTGGAGAACCCCTTGCTACGATTCATGTTTTACAACTATCAGTTTTTCTAAAATTGAGGGGTTTAGACCCGCTAGAAAAGTTGTCTCTAGAGAAGCGTTACTCATTAGAGTGAACTTCCAACTTAAGAGCCTCGAGGCTGATGAAGCAGTCCGCTCCATGGTTTTCATGTATGATAGACCATTCAATCCTTTATTTGATAAACCTGGAGATACTTTAAATCTCAAGGATGATGGCGGTACGATAACAATTAGACCCGTTTTTGAGGGGCAAGAGCCTAGCCTCTTGGATGATTTGATACTTTACTTACTTTCACTTATGGATAACCCTGAGGTTTTAGAGGCTTACGGATACAATCAACTCCTCTATCTGGCTGATAAAGCAGTTAAGATCGAGGTTGAATTTATGAAGAGTTCTCTAAGAACGATAGCTGAGCTTGAACTCGCACCTTTAGCTTCTAGAAGAAGATTATTCACCTTTAGAAGTTACCGGGAGTTGCGTAGAATTCTTGAAGTAAGCCGTAGACTGGGCAGTTGAAAGCGGCTTAGAAAGATTTATGGATTCGTAGAGTATATTCTAAATGGTGGAATTTGAATAGGCTAAAGTGGTTCGACGATCTAGATGGTTTATTTGAAGCCAGATTAAAAGATGTTAAAACTGTTGTCAGATCCACTAGGCTTAGAGAAGGTGAAATAGCTCTCTCCAGTCAGCTGGCTACGATAGAAGCGAAATTCTTCTACAGGGTTTTCGATAAGCTTCATAATCCGTGTTTTATAGCAATTGAAAGGGAGACTTCTGAAGGGCTCACATATCTGATATATGAAATAGTAGGTTTAAAAGCTATCCACTTCCAAATGCCTAGCATAGACTCTTCAGTACCTAAAGTCATAAGGCTTGAGCTTCTAGACAAGGTTAGAGAAGGGTGGGAAAAGAGTGAAGAAGCCTGGATAGATATGTACGCCGTCCCAACAGGCTATAAATTGGACGTGAAAAATGATGAATTAAAGTTTATGAAATCTCCTCTATCTCCCCTTACTGGAGCCTACGTGCATCTGCTTTCGGATGACGCCGTCAAACTGTTTCTATGTTATGATGAGGGTGTTGGAGTTGGGTCTCTCCTTGGTTTTGACA
Source organism: Bathyarchaeia archaeon (assembly GCA_038851915.1). GTDB lineage: Archaea > Thermoproteota > CALKCG01 > B24 > B24 > DTBU01. The sequence goes on along the minus strand of JAWCKO010000031.1, from coordinate 5,645 downwards.
TAGATTTAAAGATCAATGCAGTAAACCTCGTCAGATATCACATGGGGGTTTTCGGCTTTACAGGTGTAGGTAAATCCAATTTAACAGCCTTCTTAATAAGGAAGGCTATGGAATCCATCGACGATCTTAAAGTAATCATTTTCGACATCGCTGGTGAATACTCTATTCACATTTTAGACATTCTCCAAAACGGTTGGTTTTACGTGTCAGAAAGAAGCCTATTAAATTTAGACAGACTCATACAGTCTCAGATTATACCTGAGACTCTTGAAGGGAAAATCGACAATCGCTTCATAGAAATCATATATGAGAAGCTTATGAATGAAGGTCGATTAAAACTTCTATCAGTATCCGAGTCTTACGAACTTACACTAAATGATGTACTTAATTCTCTCAGAAGCACTTTTGAATCCGGGAGATCCGGTGCTGTAGCCGCTAAAAGAGCCTATAGCGACCTCACCAAACTACTCATTATAGATAAAGGTTTAACGGAGGAATCTCCTCTAAGAGAGATACGAGCAAATAAAGAAACTTACGAGATCTTTCTAGATATTTTAAAAAGGTTGACATTAAGCCTCTCCGATAGAGCTGGTTTAAAATCTGACTTAGAATCCATACTGGAATTCGCTGAATATGGACTTACCGCTTCTCATGAGAAACCCATGACTACGCCTGAAGAACTTGCCTTTGAAATATGGACTGGGAATGTGCCGAAGCTCACCATAGTTTATGTCCCTGAGCCTATACAAGCGAGAACAACAGTCTCAAGATTCATAGATAAGCTTCTCCTGCTTAAGAAAACCAGCGGCTTAGGTGCTAGAGTTTTAACGGTTTTAGATGAAGCACAAGAGTATATACCTGATAGGGTTCGTAGCGAAGATAAAACGGAGAACTCTAATAGAGCTGTTGAAATGTTGCTTAGACAAGGACGTAAATATAGAGCCCACTGTTGGCTTGCCACCCAACGGGTTGCGCACCTGAATGTTAATGCACTACAGCAACTACACAGTTACTTTGTAAGCACTCTTCCTAGGTTCTACGACCGTATGGTCATAGCAGATGCGTTTTCCTTAAGCTACGATGTACTTGAAAAAACTACGACATTAGATGTAGGTGAATGGCTTTTCGTATCCTATAAGGCCACAAAACGTAGAAATGTACCAGTCTTCATAAGAACTCCGAATAACGAAGAGATTCTTCTCAGGAATTTTGGTCTTCTCTAAATATTTATCCCATCGAATGAAGGTTCATTCCATGCTCACCACTTTCAGGTTGTTCTCCAAGCTATGAAACAGTAGTACAATCTATGAGAGTAAACCTTTTATTAACGCTTAATCTTCTGGTATTTAGGTGTTTCAATGCCTAAAGAGTTTACATACAGAGGCTACACAATCGATGAGCTTAGGAAAATGCCTATGGATAAGTTTATAGTGCTCTTACCATCTAGAGCTAGACGCTCACTCCTGAGAGGGTTATCCAAGGAGCAGAGTGCCTTACTTGAAAAAGTTAGGAAGGCCACTAAAACTGAATCAACTAAAGTTATCAAGACGCATTGCAGAGACATGGTTATACTACCTGAAATGGTTGGACTTACGATAGCCGTCCGCAATGGAAAAGAGTTTACACCAGTTAAAATAACCCCTGAAATGATAGGTCATAAACTTGGAGAATTCGCATACACCAATAAACGTGTTATACATGGAAGCCCTGGAATAGGTGCATCTAGATCTAGTATGTACGTTCCGCTTAAGTAGATTTTATGGTTTCAAGGTGATACCTTAAATTGAATAGCATCCAGAGGGGGCTTTACATAGGACGTTTTCAACCATTCCATTTAGGACACCTCGAAGCCGTTAAGTGGATTCTCGAAAGAGTTGACGAGGTTATTATAGGTATTGGGAGCTCCCAATACAGTCACTCTCTAAAAAACCCTTTCACGGCTGGAGAGAGAATAACGATGATAATTAAAGCCTTAGAATGGGTTGGGATAGAAAGGAGAAGGTTTCTAACACTTCCAATTCCGGATATCCATATGCACTCCCTGTGGGTTAAACATGTGATTTCATTGGCGCCCAGCTTCCAAATAGTCTTTACAAATGAGCCTTTGACTAGAAGGCTTTTTGAGGAAGATGGAAGGTTTAAGCTTTCTCCTATACCGTTCTTTAAACGTGAGCTTTACAGCGCCACGGAGATACGTAGAAGGATTATCTCAGGTGACTTCTGGGATGAGCTTGTGCCAAAACCGATAGCAGAGTATATTAGGGAGATAGGTGGTGTTGAGAGGATTCGAACTTTAGCATCTACAGATAAAATAAAGAGCGGCGGTTCAATTTTCAATACTTCTCTATAAGACGTTCAAGAGTCTTTTTAAAGGCATCGACAACTTCTTCGCTTAAGTCTATGAAGATTATACGTTCAACTTTTAAACCTTTATTCAAATGATCCTCTAAAGCCTTAAACATAGCTTTAGCCGCTTCATTGGGGGATAGTCCTCCAACACCCGTACCCATACCTGGAATAGCTATACTTCTAAAATTCATACTATGTGCTAATTCTAAAGCTGCATACGTCGCTTTGTAAACGTTTTCAGCTGTTGTAGGGCCTGTTTTCTCCATTGTTGGGGCATGTATTACGTTTTTAGCCTTAAGCCTACACGCCGATGTTAATATGGCTTTACCGATTGGAAGAGGGGCATTTTTAACAGCTTCTTTCTCTATTTCTTCCCCACCTACGCGTTTAATAGCTCCAGCCACCCCACCCCCCATGGTAAGCATACTATTAGCTGGATTTACAATAGCGTCTACTTCAAGTTCAAGAAGACTTCCACGTTTAACTTCAATTTTAACACCCTTCACGTGAGCTTCAGCCATATCGATCTTCGAATCATAATTGTATGAGTCTGACTGTTAAATATTGCCTCTCACTTTGTATATTATAAAGTACTTTACACAACCCAATTATTAACAAAAATACACTTCAATAAAGTTTAAAAGCTTCTCTCTCTATCTCCAGAAGAAGGAAATGCAACATAAGGACTTTGAGCATATACTTCAAGAGGGGGAAAAACTCCTTGCATGCTTTGAAAGCGACCTCACGAAAGACGGGCTGTTCGGTTACAGCTTTCTCATAATCACAGATAGAAGAGTAGTCGTATCTGATGCTGATCTTAAGATTGAAAAATCAGTAAATCTAATGGATATAAGTTCCGTCAAAATAGACGATTATGTTGGAAATGCCGAGCTCAAGGTCACTTTAAAAGATAATTCAACCATTGCGCTCGTAAGGTTCTCACGATCCCTTAGGAAGAAGTTTGGAGATGCCGCTAGACTCATAGAGAATCTAACGCTTTTAAGAGGAGTTGAAGTAGAACAGCTTTCTGAAGAGGTAAGTGAAGAAAAACCTAAATTTAAAACTGGTCCTCTACTGTATATTTTAAAATTCGTCATGCCGTATAATTTGCTCCTTACCATAGGGGTGTTAACAGGGATCGCTAGTATTTTCTTGGGGCTCTTACCACCATACTTCATGAGGATGCTTATAGATGACGTTATTTTAGGACATAAAGAGGAGCTTCTATCGCAAGTAATTTTGGCGATAATACTTACTCAAGCATTCAGCTCGATACTTGGAGTTGTGCGTAGTTATAGTCTATCCTATGTAAGCCTTAAAGCCATGTATGATATGAGGATTAAAATGTTTAACCACATCATGAGCTTCCAACCAAGCATACTCGATACTTATGAAGCTGGACGCTTAATATCTAGAATAACAGATGACGTTAGTAGGGTTAACTGGTTCTTGTCATGGGGGCTTGAACAACTTCTGAGAAGCATAGTGTCACTTGCGTCTGTGGCGATGATGATACTCGTATTAGAACCTAGGTTAAGCCTGATCGCTTTAATCCCATTACCTATACTTGGACTTGGAGTGTTCCTCTTTAACGTGAAATCTAGATGGGTCTACAGCTACGAGTGGAAAAGATGGGCAGACGTATCAGCCCTACTCGTAGATGTTATACCAGGTTTTCCGACAGTTAAGTCCCACGTTATGGAGAAGACTGAGGAAGAAAAGCTTAAGCTTAAACTAAGTGACGTTATCATAGCTGGTTTAAGATCAACAAAGCTTAACTTACAATTCTTTCCAATGCTGGGCTTTGTCATGTCTGTTGGGACGGCGATAATCTGGTGGATTGGAGGCTATGAGGTTTTGGGAGGTACTTTAACCCTTGGGACTCTATCAGCCTTCATTTCATATGTCAGTCAGTTTTACAGTCCAATATGGAATCTTGTAAGTATGGTTGAACCCATGAAAAGAGCCAGTACTGCTGGTGAAAGGATTCAAAATATCATGGACATGGAGCCTAAGATTAGAGATGAGGTGGATAGCGTAGATTTGAAAATTAAAGGTAACATTGTGTTTGACAACGTATCCTTCGGGTACCTACCGTACATGTATGTTCTGAAGAATGTGAACTTTGAAATAAAGCCAGGTGAAAAGAAAGGCATAGTTGGACAAACTGGAGGAGGTAAGACAACAATCGTAAAGCTTCTTATGAGGTTTTACGATGTAGATGAAGGTAGAATATTAATAGATGGTGTAGATATAAGAAGGATCCGCCTTGAAAGTCTTAGAAGACAAATAGGTATAGTAAGTCAGGAACCTAGATTATTTAACGATACCATAGCAAACAACATACGCTATGGTAAACCTGCTGCATCTTTAGAGGAAATAATAGCCGCCGCTAAGATAGCTGCGGCTCATGATTTTATCATTCAGAAGCCTCTAGGTTATGATATGCCGTGTGGTGAAGGCGGAAGTATGCTGTCTGGTGGGGAGAAACAGAGAATAGCCATAGCTAGAGCAATAATATCAAACCCACGGATACTTATCCTAGATGAAGCAACAAGTAGTGTTGACACCATTACAGAAGATTCGATCAAGAAGGCTTTGGATGAAATATCTAGAGGGAGAACTACAATAATAATAGCTCATAGGCTTAGCACGGTTAAAGACACCGATAGACTAATAGTTGTAGACAACGGTAGTATAGTGGAGGTTGGAACACATGAAGAGCTTCTGCGGAAGAATGGATTATACGCTAAACTTTGGAATACTCAATTTCTTGAGAAGCCAGTTGAAGTAAGAGTGTGATATCTATGACGAGTGTGGAGTCTTATGTAAAAGCATTTCTCAAGGTTGTCGATCCTAGTAGAGTGAAAATCAGCTATGATAATTCTAATGATATGCTGATCATTTACATCGATGGAGTGGCTTATAGAGATGTAGATCCCATTAAACCGTTTCCTTTATCAGATCCATACTATGTAATTTTTAGGTCAAAGGCGTCCGGAGAAGATATATGTATAATACCTGACATCCGTATGCTTGATAAAGATTCCTTTAAATATTTAGAATATGTTATAAACAAAAAATATTTCATACCTATTATAATGAAGATCAATGAGATAGTATACACTGGAGAATTCTTTGTGTGCAATGTTAAAACAAATAGGGGCGATCGATTTTTCAATGTACGAGGCAGAAGAAATGTATTTAGACTTGGTAATACCATAGTAATATTTGATTCCGATGAAAATTTATACCTCATAGACAATTATGAGAAGCTGGACAGGAAGAGCAAGGAA
>JAWCKO010000030.1:0-11244 GCA_038851915.1 Bathyarchaeia archaeon | reverse complement strand
CTACTGGATAGGCTCTACGAGAAGCAACATAGACACTAGACCATCAGAAGAAGTCCAAGTGGTCTTGAAGGGTGAGAAGTATCGAATAGCCACAATCTACGTCGTAAAATAAAGACTTCCTTTATACATCTCGGAGAAGTTCCCAAGTAAACCTCGAAAACGTATTCATATTAACGGCTGTAGCTATGACGTCTATATCGTAGTGAAGAGCCTTTGACGAATACAATAGATACTTAGGTGACGATAAGCTTTTATAGTTTAAGTTTATTTGAGCCTCTACCTTTCACTTGCCTCTTTAGCTCAATGTCTTAAATTTACGTAGTATGTTGGCCGCATATAGGACGCCTTTAGTCAAATGGTCAACCGTATTAAATTCGTTAGGTGCATGAGCTTTAGAGAATGGTGGAGCACATCCAGCCCAGATAGATTCCAACCGTAGAATACCTGTAAATACGTAGTCGGGTCCCGACCCCGCAGCATTTGGATATAATATCGGCTTAACATTGTATGTTTCTTCAGCTGCATGGGCAGATGCTTTAACTATAGGTGCGGAGGGATGTGTCTTAGACGGTAGGAGGAGGCCCAATTTAACTATTTCAATATCTCTGAAGCCTTCAGCATCTAAATGTTTTCTGAGTAGACCTAGCAATCTATCTGGTTTTTGATCAGCTACCAACCTGAAGTCTAGTTTCGCAACCGCTTCACAGGGTAAAACGGTTTTAGACCCCTCTTCAATGTAACCGGATTTTAAACCAGCTATATTAGCAGTCGGTTCGCAGATCAGGTTTCTAAGTGCATTGACCCCTTTAACTCCTCCGAGAAGCTCTTCAACGCCAAGCTCTTTTACGATCTCTTCATCTTCCGGAGGAAGTTCTGAGATAAGTTTAGCTTCCTCAAATGTAATGGGACGGACGTCCTCATACCAACCTTCAATCCTTATCCGTCCATCTGGAGACTTTATGGAGTTTAAAGCCCATATGAGCCTCCAAGCGGGATTGGCAACTATGGGTGCATATGAGGAATGTATGTCTATCTTAGCGGTTCTACATTTAAGTTCAATGTATAAAATACCCTTAACCCCTAAACAAATCGCTGGTCTATTCGACGGGTGAAGCCCCCCATCCCAGCATACAACGGCATCGGCTTTAAGGAGGTCTTTATGGGTTTCTACGAAGTCTGGAAGGTTGGGACTTCCAACCTCCTCTTCACCTTCAAAGAGAAATTTAACGTTTACAGGGGTTAACTTTTCATTTTTAACATAGTATTCAGCTGCTTTTAGAAAAGCCATTATATTACCCTTTGCATCTGAAGCCCCTCTTGCTATAATTTTGTCGTCGACTATTTTTGCTTCGAAGGGTGGATAGATCCATTCATTTAATGGGTCTGGAGGCTGAACGTCGTAGTGGCTATAGATTAGAAGGGTTTTATCAGACTCTTGAGATTTAACTTCCCCATAGACTACGGGGTTACCCCTACTTTGGACAACATCAGCATATATGCCTAGATCTTCCATTAAATCTCTCAGAAGAAGGGCGCATTCGTTGACGCCTATGTTTTTCGCTGAAATACTTGGCTGTCTGAGGAGACGTCTGTACTTATCTATGAAGTCATCCAGCGTAAGCTTCACATAATCTAATATATCCATACAGAAGATCAATAAACTGGAAGAAGTAGATTAACGTTTAGATAGCATTCCCAAGGTATATCGGGAGGAGTGTTATTCTTTCAGAGGAAGATTCACAACTTCGCCAGTTGCAGAAGATTTATAGATCGCCCTTATGAGTTCTAGACTCCTCCGCCCCTCATAACCGTCCACCCGAGGCTTTCTATCCTCTAAAATCGCACTGACAAAATCCTTCAAGAGACGTTTGTGGTTTTCTATAGGAACTGCTTCAGGTCTCTCCCATGCTCTAAGCCCTTCTATCTTTTTAACTGGAGGCTTTAGACTTGAAATTTCCTCAGCAATCTTCATAAACTTAACTTCATCCCCTTCAACTATAACTGTTCCCTTTAGACCATGAACGTCTAGTCTCGTAGGTAGGCGCGGATATGGGGCGGGGCTAGCCTGTATAATCCCTAATGGACCGTTTCTGAATCTAACTACGGCTGCAGCTAAATCTTCAACTTCAATATTATGACCCACGGTATCTACTTTAGCCCAGACGGATCCCGGCTCACCCATAATCCACAGAAGTAGATCTATCGTGTGAATTGCCTGGTTTATTAAAGCCCCACCTCCCTCCGTAGCCAACCTACCTCTCCACGAGCTACCCTTATAGTATTCTTCGGTTCTATACCATTCAACTACGGCTTCGCCCATTATCAGCCTCCCAAGACTCCCTCCATCTGCAAGAGATTTCACAAAATTAAATGCGTCATCAAATCTAGATTGAAAGATTACTCCAAGCTTGACATCCCTAGTTTCAGCCCTCCTTATAAGCTCATCAGCCTCCGTCAAATTGATAGCCATAGGTTTGTCTACAAGCACATTAACACCGTTCTCTATCGCCTCTAAAGCTATCTGAAAATGTGCATAGTGGGGAGCTGAGACGGCTACTATATCAGGCTTCTCTGAGCTAATCATATCGTAGATGTTTAAATATGCAGCTTTAAACCCGTATTTTCTAGCGAATTCCTCGGTTTTAGCTCTACTTCTAGCTACAACACCTGTAAGCTCTAGAAAACCCTCTTTAGCAAGTTCAGATGCAGCTCCAGATATGAAGCTACTGCCTACACCTGTACCTACAACGCCAAACTTTAAGCGAACTGACACTTTGACACCGATTAGAAATTAGATTAAGCAGTAAATGTAAATTTTTCCTCATTGCTTACGCTAGATACCACGTTTATAGTTGAATATGCTTGAGATATTGTTGAGTAATTTTTAAAGCAAACTTTAGATAAATATGTCAATGTGGTTGATTTGACACCGCGTGAAAGAGTTATCGCTGCTTTAGAGCATAGGGAGGATAAGCTGGATAGGATACCTATACAGGATAGCCCATGGGGTGCAACAGTCAATAGGTGGATAAGAGAGGGCTTACCAGATGGTCAATCTCCTGACGATTATTTCGGCTACGAGATTGCTCAGTTTAGCGCAGATACGTCTCCCATGTTCCCAGTTGAAGTTATCCATGAGGATGCAGAATACATAGTGGAGAGGAATTCGTATGGAGGAATACGTAGGAATCACAAGGATTACTCTACGACTCCAGAGATAATAGATTGGCCCTGCAAGACTAGAGAAGACTGGGAGAAGATCAAGGTTAGGCTTCAGCCTAGCGAGAGGAGGGTTGATTGGGTTTCATCATTGAACGCATACCATAGGGAGAGGAGCCGTGGAAGATTTATAATGTATGGTGCAGCCGTGGGCTATGATAAAATTCAAAGCTATGTAAAGTCTACAGAGCTTCTTAAAGCCGTCATAAGAGACCCTGAATGGGTCAAAGACATGTACTGGACTGACGCTAGACTCGCTATGGATATGTGTGACATCATGATTAACGGGGGTTTTAAATTCGACGGAGCATTCCTATACTGCGACTTGGGTTATAGAAGGGGGCTTTTCTTCTCACCGAGACATTATGAAGAGCAGTTGCATCCAGTGTTTAAAGAATTATGCAGGTTTTTCAAGTCTAGGGGAATGTACGTGTTTCTCCACTGTTGCGGCAACGTGAAAGACTTAATACCATACTTCATAGAGGAGGGGATAGACGTTTTACAGCCTTTAGAAGTTAAAGCAGGTATGGACCTCGTAGAGCTTAAGGAGAAATATGGGGATGAGATGACTTTCATGGGTGGCATAGACGTTAGACTCATGGCTCTAGATGACCCTAAACCCATAGAGGAGGAGATTAAGAGGAAGATTACCTTTGCAAAGCAGGGTGGAGGCTACATATACCACTCAGACCACTCCATTCCAAAGAATGTAAGCTTCCAAAACTATAAACGCGTAATAGAACTCGTTCATAAATACGGTAGATATCGTTGAAAAACGATGCGTAGATATAGGAATTTAAATAAACCTTCCATTTTAATTTTTAGTCCTAATAACATCCCCGACACAGTCTATCGACGTAAGTGAATCTGAGTGAAAGCTTAATTTTCAGATTTGATAAATTTAATCTTCGTATGATTCTCACGCGTAAAAAACTTGCATCTATGATAGATTATGCTCTAGTAAAACCTACGTACAGTCTTACAGATATAGAGGAAGGAGCTAAAGTTGCTAAAGAGAACAACATAGGCGTCCTCTGCGTCCTACCGGTCATGGTGGAGCGCGCGTTTAAACTACTTAAAGGATCCGAGACAAGGGTATGCTCAACCGTTGGTTTTCCATTTGGCTCAACGACTACTAAGCTGAAGGTTTTTGAAGCTGAGCAAGCCATAGATGATGGAGCTTCCGAAATAGACATGGTTATGAATATACCATTTTTCAAATCCAAGCTTTACGAAAATGTTAAATCCGATATAGAAGCCGTGTTGAAAATTTCAAAACCTAGAGATGTGAAGGTTAAGGTGATAATCGAAACTGGATATTTAACCGCTGAAGAAATATCGTTAGCATGTAGGATAGTTGATGAAGCGGGGGCTGATTACGTTAAAACGTGTACTGGCTTCGGCCCACGCGGCACTACAATTGAGGATATTGAAATTATAAAGAGAAACGTTAAGAAGGCAAAGATAAAAGCCGCTGGTGGAATATCCTCTTTTGAAAAAGCCCTTCAATTCATTAAAATAGGTGTTGAACGCATAGGCACATCTAACGCTTTAGAAGTCTTAAGAGGTTGGAGCCCCGTGGAAAACTGATTTCAAATGGACAGTATTAAGTGTTATAGAATATCTGTGCATGAAACGCTTAATCGATTGAGTTTAAGGAGAAACCCATAAGCTTTTCTCTTATCAAGAGAGAAGAATTTAAATGTGGTCGGATTGAAGACTAAATGTGTTACAGTAGACAGTTCTCAGAGTCCATATTCATTGCTTAAACCTATACCCATAGATTCAGTTAAACTTAAGGATTGTTTCTGGGCACCTAGAATAAAAACACTCATAGATGTGACGCTTCCTACACAATATGAACTACTTGAGGAAACTGGGAGGTTAGATAACTTCCGTAGAGCAATTGGAAAGATAAAAGCGGAGTTTAAAGGGATATTCTTCAACGATTCAGACGTCTATAAATGGATTGAAGCAGCATCCTACGCTTTAGCTTATGGAGGCGACAACCGTCTAGAAAGAATTATGGATAATGTGATTGCTGATATAGTAGATGCCCAAGATGTAGATGGCTACCTAAACACGTACTTTACATTTGAAAAAAGAACTCAACGGTGGACTAATCTACGCGATATGCATGAACTATATTGCGCTGGTCATCTAATTCAAGCAGCTGTCGCACATTATAGGGCAACGGGTAAGAAGACACTTTTAGATGTAAGCATTAAACTAGCAAATCACATACTAAGCATATTTGGCCCGGGTAGGAGACAGGGAACACCTGGACATCCCGAAGTTGAAATGGCACTTGTTGAACTTTATAGAACCACTCGTATAAGCGATTTCCTAGGCTTAGCGAAGTTTTTCATAGATAATCGTGGGAAAGGCTTAGTCGGCGGAAGCCCATATCACATAGATCATAAACTGTTCAGAGAACTCGATGAAATAGTTGGTCATGCTGTAAGAAGCATCTACTTAAACTGTGGAGCTACGGACGTCTACATGGAAACTGGAGATGAAAGCCTTCTAAGAGCCTTAGAGCGTTTATGGCAAAATATGGTTAATTGTAAAATGTATATTACTGGAGGATTAGGTTCTAGATATGAGGGGGAGGCTTTTGGAGAAAACTATGAACTACCGAATAGACGTGCTTACGCTGAAACATGCGCTGCTATAGCGAATGTTATGTGGAATTGGCGTATGCTCTTAGCAACTGGTAATGCAGAATACGCTGATATTATGGAGCTTGCTCTATATAATGGAGTTCTTGCTGGAATGGGTCTAGATGGTGAAACGTACTTCTACGTCAACCCGTTAGCAGATAGAGGAAACCATAGAAGAAGCAGATGGTTCGATTGCGCATGTTGTCCATCGAATATAGCAAGGCTTATAGCGTCTGTTTCAGGCTACTTTTACAGCACTTCACGAGATGGAGTATGGATACATGTTTACGCAACTAGCGAATCAACTATAGAATTTAACGGTGGACTTGTTAAATTGACCCAGAATACTGACTATCCTTGGGATGGTCACGTTGAAATAACCGTATACCCTGAAAAGCTGTCAGAGTTTTCAATATTCCTACGTATTCCAGGATGGAGTTTACAGACAATTGTAGCTTTAAACGGTAAACCCTTAGATTGCAATATAAAACCACCGCAGTATTTAGAGGTTAAAAGGACCTGGGAGAAGGGAGATATAATATCGATGGATTTGGATATGCGAGTGAACGTCTTATCATCCCACCCGCACGTTCTGGAGAACTTTTGCAGAGTTGCATTAAAACGGGGGCCTCTAATTTACTGCATAGAACAGACGGATAACCCAGGTTTCGACATATGGGACTTAATACTTTCTCCAAACCCATCATTTAACATTATGCGAAGACCAGATTTACCAGGCGGTATTCGTACAATTGAATGTGACGGTTTCGCTGTTGATAAAACTCCTAAGTCTCTCTACTCACGTCTTGAAGAAAGCACGATGGAAATTAAGCCAGTTAAATTTACAGCCATACCTTACTACGCATGGGCTAATAGAGAACCTGGGCCTATGATCGTGTGGATCCCAATGTGCACCATGAATTTAATTGAGCGATGTTCATCATAGTTAGTTGTAGTTTGACCTTCCGTGGATTTCAATTGAATTTATATTTGTAAGCATTCATCAGTGTTTTTTTGTATTTTTTTGGCTAGAGTACCTTCTAAACTTTTAGGCAATACTTAATTTAAGGTTAAAGGCCATCTTAGTAGTGCGTTGTGAAAGGTTTTTAAGAACGCATAGGTAGAGGTTTTATTGGTTAGATTTGGTTCTCCCCGAAAAGCTAAGTGAAAAGGATATAAGGAAGATAATAGGAGGGCTCTCTTAGCTCCCTTATACCTGGCCGAAGATTATATCGCTATCTTCAACCCAGAAGATTACTTAATTAAACTCAACGAGGCTCTTCTAAAGCTTCCTGAGTTTCTCGAGAGGAAGGTAAATGCACATATAGACCGGGTTAAGAAGATCTGTAGATGGGAAGATATCGAAAAGACTGATGAAATTTTCTTAGAGGAGCTTACTCCTGAGGAGAAAAGTTTAGTCCTAAGGAATAGAGAGCTTATGGATGAGTTTGAAAAAGAAGCAATAGAAAAGCTTATAAGGGATTATGGTTGTATGGTCGTAGCTAAGCTAACTCCAGCCATATCTAAGATCCTATCTTACCGAAACTCGTTAAACGTAATTCACAGCGGACATATAGTTAAAGAGGGGGACAGATTCAGAATATTACCTAAAAGGTTAAGATAACTTACCAGACGGGAAATGAAAAGCAGACTATAGAGACAGATAATGATGGTTTCGCCATAATCTGGTATAAACGGAAAGATGGTTTTTAAGGTAATAAAGGAGGAGGAAAACCCTTCAAAACCAACTAAAGCTATAAATGCACATAATAATTGTAAAAAAGAAGTTAAAGACGCAGGCTACATCATAATATCCGAGTGGAATTATGAATACCCGAATTATTGGTATGTAGGATCAACAGGTATAAGCGATCAGAGTAAAAAAGAGTCTGAAGAATGGGTTTACGATCCTAGATCTCCTTAAGAATAACTTAGACGAAACAACTCAAGCGGCATCACAATTGTATTTGCTCTTACACTCACTAATTATATTACAATCAAATTCATAAGTATAGATTATGCATATAGAGGATAAACTTACATAAATACTCAGAGTCTATAAAAAGACATGCTACTACATTGGCTTTCTAATCTTCCATTTTGTCTCTCCAGAAACGTCCTCAAGTTCTACGTCAAGTTCTCTAAGTCTATTCCTTATCATGTCTGATATATCGTAACGTTTCTCTCTTCTAAAGATCTCTCGAACTTCTACAAGGAGTTGAATAAGACTCCCGACGAGTGCTTTTGAAGGCGATAGTTCGTATGCTTCAAATATTCCAAAAACCCCTTTAACAGTGTTTAGAAATTCTAAAACTTCCTCTTTAGCTTCTTTATTTAATGTAGAAGTAGTCGACATTAAGCTGTTGACCGCTCTCACGTAGTTAAACAGGACTGCTAGAGCACCCGGAGTATCTAAGTCATCATCCATAAATTCTTCAAATTCGATTTTAGCCTTTTCAGTAATCTCTAGAATTTTCTTTTCATTCTCACTAAGAGGAGATTCTACAGTTTTCATATACCCCACCTTCTCAATGAAGTCTAATAATCGGCGTACGTTTTCCTCAGCCATTTTAATAGAGTTCTCATTGAAGTCTACATCGCTTCTATAGTGCGCCGATAGATAAAACATACGTAGAACATCCCTACCCCACTTATCCAAAGCCTCAGTAAGCTTGATGATATTACCCTTGCTCTTACTCATCTTCTCACCGTTTATCGTTAAAAGTCCACAGTGAACCCAGTATTTCACGAACGGCTTTTTACCAGTATAAGCTTCACTCTGAGCTAGAGAGTTTTCATGGTGGGGGAAGATTAGCTCTCTAGCACCGCCATGTACATCTATCTGTTCTCCAAGATATTTCACACTCATAACTGAACACTCTATATGCCATCCTGGGAAGCCGCAACCCCATGGAGACCTCCACTTCAGCGGATAATCTTCTGAAGCCATCTTCCACAATGCGAAGTCGGCGGGATTTCGCTTCCTGGGATCAGGCTCAACCCTATGCATTATAAGTTCTTCTCTCCGTACACCGGATAGCCTACCGTAATCTTCAAACTTTGAAACGTCGAAGTATACGTTTCCATCTACCACGTAGCCGTAGCCCTTCTTCAGAAGACTCTCAACGACTTCGATCATTTCCATGATGTGGGCACTAGCCCTGGGTTGAATATTAGGTTGTTTATTTCCAAGCCTATCCATAGCCTCTAAGTACTCGAGCAAATACTTATCAGCTATTTCCATGGGGTGAAGCTTCTCCCTCTTAGCTCCTAAAATCATACGGTCTTCTCCAACTGTTTCAAGAATATGTCCAACGTCTGTGACGTTCCGAACATACTTAACGTGAAAACCTCTGTACTCAAGCCACCTTATGAGGATATCGTAAACAACGCTTGCTCTACCATGCCCTAGGTGGGGGCTATCATAAACGGTTGGACCGCAAACGTAAATTTTAACGACGCTAGGCTCTATACTTTGAAAAACCTCCTTCTGCCTAGTTATAGTGTTGTAGATTCTTATGGGCATGCCACATTATCTTACCAGTGGGGTTGCTTAAATTGTTTCCCTTCAAGAAAAGCTTTATATTTTAAGTTAACTCTAAAGGGCTAGAGGTAGAATTGAAGAAGAGAGCTCATGCACGTGGTAAATCCCATTCAACTAGACCTATTGCTAAAAGACCGCCGCCTTGGTGTAATTATAAACCTGAAGAGGTAGAGGCGTTGGTTGTTAAACTCGGCAAAGACATGACACCCTCTAGTACTATAGGGATTATTTTAAGAGATCAGTATGGTATACCTCTCGTTAAACACATCACTGGGAAAACTGTTGCAGAGATACTTAAAGAACACGGTTTAACCCCCGATATTCCTGAAGATTTGACAAATCTACTAAGAAAAGCCGCGAGAATGAGGAGACACATTGAGACCCATAAGAAGGATAGATCTAACAAGAGGTCTCTCCAAATAATAGAGGCAAAAATATATAGGCTTTCCAAGTACTATAAATCCATTGGGAGGCTACCGCAAGACTGGACTTATAAGGCTGTCGTACTATCCGCAGAGTAGATTTAACAAAGTTAATGGGTTATCCCTATTCTGGTGTATATTTCCCTCGGAGCTTTAACTTCGACAACCATATTCACTATATCAGCTCTATTTATAAGCTCCGGGGGGCAGTACCTACCAGTCAATATGACGTCTGTTTCATCGGGAACCTTGCTTAAAAGCTTAAGAACACTCTCAGTATCTATGAGACCTATGAAAGCTGCAAGACAGATTTCATCTAAAACCAGTAGATGAGGTTTACTCTTTAAAACCTCCTCAGCCTTCTCAAGACCTTTTCTCGCTAAGGCTTTATCTTCTTCAGATGGATTTCGTAGATCAACCCATCCGCTTCTTCCAAATTGGTATATTTCGTAATGGGGCTTAAGCTTCTCCATAACCTGATACTCACCTATGTCTTTACGCCCTTTCATAAACTGAATTATTACCGCTTTTAAGCCATGACCTACACATCTTAAAGCCAACCCCAAGGCATTGGTTGTTTTCCCAGCACCAGTTCCATAGTAGAGGAAAATCTTACCCATATACTACCCCACCTCACAAACTGGACAGCTACTAGTCGGTTTAACTCCAACCTCTAGAACCTGCTCCCTCCTACTACTGTATCTATAAACGGTCACACCCTTGCAACCAAGCCTATGAGCAAGTAGAAACGCCCTTCTAACAGCTTCGGGTGGAGCGTCTTGTTTTAGATTTATGGTTTTCGAGACAGCATTATCCGTAAATTCCTGGAAGGCTGCTTGAACTCTAACATGCCAGTCTACGTCCACCTCTAAAGCCGTTACAAAGGTTTTTTTAATATCTTCTGGAATACCTTGGATGTTTAAGATAGAGCCGGACTTAGATATTTCAGTTATCAATTCATCGTTATAGAGTTTTCTTTCCCTAAGAACTTCTTCAAGAACCTGGTTTACTTCGAAAAATTTCGCACCTCCAAGCACGGTTCTAGAATACGCTAGAGCAAAATTCGGCTCTATACCGCTTGAAGTACCAGCTATTAGACTTATGGTGCCTGTTGGAGCTATAGTTGTTGTCGTAGCATTTCTAATACCATGCTTTTTAATTAAATTTCTAACCTCCTCCCAGTTTAAATGGCAGTGTTTCACTTCCCCCTCAGCTTCGAAGGGCATTCTGGGGCTTTCAGAATCATAAATCGACCCTTTAAACGCGGGAAATGACCCTCTACTTTCAGCGAGTTCTATTGAAGCAAGCTTACTATGGTAGTTGATATACTCCATAATCCTCCTGGCGAGAGTTTCTACTTCCTCTGAATCATACGGTATTCCAAGTTTAAAGAGCA
>JAWCKO010000029.1:959-11386 GCA_038851915.1 Bathyarchaeia archaeon | reverse complement strand
TCAACTATCATAATGATGGGTTGCAATGGCACCAATTCATTATATACCATAATTAAACTCTTTGAGAGAGATGTTAAAAATATAATCGCATGGGATGGCTATGTGGATTTATCATACTCAGACAAAATTACATTAAGCCTTCTGAAGGCTGTTTACGAGGATAGAATGGATTTCCCTAAAGCTGTAGAAAAAGTCATGGATGAGTATGGTGCAGATCCTTTATGGAAGAGCAGGCTAAAATGTTTAACTCAAAATCTGTGAACATAGTTATAGCATTCATTGTTATTCTAAAAACTCACTATTTTCTCTATTCTTAAGGGAGGCTTTGGACTTTAAAAGGCCGGGAAACAGTCAGAGAAGCTTCATCATTATTTAGCATCTTCGTGACTTAACGATTTGGAAATTTCTTCAACTAGTTCACTTATAACGTTTTCAATTGATGTCTTAGTGTTATTTAGAACTTCGGGTATTTTCTCATAATCGCCATCTTTAAGCAATTCATCGTGTTTAGCAACGGTCTCCTGCAACATACGTAAAAGCTTCTCCCGCCTAGTAGGGTCTATTAACTCTAACGCTTGAGATAGTTCACTTAATTTCTCAAATAACTTAGCTTTTAAATTTTCATAAGCCTCTACGGGATCTTTAGTTTGAGAAACGTGTTCTGGTAGGTTGTATATGGCATCAACGTAGCCTAATCTATCGATACTGTTTAAATATGTGACATACCACGACCTACTTGTAAGCGATTCCAATAGAAGTACTTTAACTCTTGACTCGAGAAGCTCCATTTCGTTTTTAAGCTTCTCCCTCTCTTCTTTCTTCTTAAGTATTTCATTGACAGTATTTTTCAACAGATTGTAACCTTCTACATTATGTATTTTAAAGATATATCCACTGTACTCTATTTTTGAATCAGCATCATTAAATGAGGCATTTATCGCGAAATGCTCTAAACCGAATGATGTTTCATCTTTAGATGAGAAAAGTGTCTTCCGTTTTAATTGAATAGACGTCTTGTTAACGATAAGTATGTATTTTTTATTATCATAACTAGCTTCAATTTGAGACATCTTTAAACAACCCCAGAAATTTAAGAGCTTCGACTGCGGATGCAGGGTTATCTACCATACTTTTCACGGATAGACATTTTTCAGTCAAATGACTGTATTTTTCCTCAGGAAGCCCCTTAACGTTGAAGAATAGGGTTATTCGTCTGCTTCCCCCAGCACCATAAATAATATCTGAATCCACCAGGTTTTTAAAAGCCTTCGCCCACCCATAGAAATCCTGTTTTAGTGAATCTTCATTTTTCTCAAAACCCGTACCGTCTACGTATAGGATAATATACTCTACATCTTCTTTCATATAGTTAGTGAACGCCAGGTAATCCGTCAATCTTAAAGCACCTTTCAAGTCTCTGAAGACGTTACTAGTTACACAATACATTATTGAAGGAATGAATAATCTTCGGTTAAATTCTTCGATTTTTCTGTAAATATCCCTGTTGAGAAAAGTTGTAATAGCTATGGATAACAAGTCTGAAATTACATGTCTAGGGATTTTTCGGCTACCAGCTTCTATGAATGTTAACTCATTCCAGAGAATATCGTAGTCGATTATTACAGACACACCTAGCTTAGTTCCATAAAATAGGTCGCTTAAAGCAGTAAACGTCTTATAAGGTGTTTCATCTACAGACGGTAATGTAGATATGAAGACGCCGGGTTTATCTGAATACTGCTCATTCAGAGCAGCCACTATGAAATGCACAAGTCTATCTCCCAGTACGCCGCAAACTGCTGTTTTCTGAACGCGTTTAAAGCCTAAGCAATTAAACCATACGTTAATAATATTCTTAATCTCTTCATCTTTCAATTCCTTCATTTTTACGAATAAATTGCCATTCTCAACTTTCGTCGATTCTCCCTCAAACGCAGAGAATAAATTGCCTTGTCGGCTCATTATATTGACAGAAATTCCAATGTTCTCAGGTATTGCAATGGTTTTAACAGGTATATTTATAATTTCGATAAGGTCTTCAAGCTTCACTTGACTTCACCTCGGAGCATTATCAAACCCGATCGATCGATCGAATACTCATAGTTCTTCTGAACAAAGAGGCTGATGAAAACCATAAGATGGGATTCCATGAGTGGAAGATCGCTTACGTGTATTTTACCGTATCGTTTAACCGCATCTTTAACGTAGATCTCTAGATAGGGGAAAACGCTGGCGGTCTCAGCTAGGATTCTATCTTTTTCAAGTGCTTCTTTAAGCCCGTCTTTAAGCTCTAAGTACATGGTTAGAATTGATGCAAGTTCTTCACCGCTTCTCCAGTTAAGTAGGGATTTTTCCATCTTTTTAAGTTCTTCAACGTAAGTATGCGACTCGGTCTTTGTAAATGTAGGTTCTACACCAGACCCTTGCAGTATTTCTGAGATTAGAACGTTCAATTTTTCGATCCCATTCACCGTTTCATTGATCTCCTGTAGAATTTTACTGAGCCTTTCGTCTACAATATCTATGAAAGCGTCGGCTTTAAATATGTTCTTAAATTCGTCTTTTACCTCTATGTTGAGAAGCTTCGATAACCTCTCTATAAGCCTTAGATACCTCTCGCTGTAGTTTATGAGGCTTATGACTGTTCTTTTCACGAATATGTCTAAATTGAGCGGGTCTTCTTCTACGTTCTCTGGGGTAAGCGGAGGATACGTGGAGCAGACCTCTGGCATAAGCCTTTCAAGAGAGCCTAAAATCTGCCTATATCTCAATATGAGAACTTTTGAAAAGTTTATAAAATTCTTTCTAGTTTTTCCGTATTCCCCTATAGCTTGTTCAAAGGTTAGTTTTTCTACGTTTATGATCGACGGTTTGATCAATTCCTCTACGTTTATCCATGGGTAGTTTTCTTTAAGCTTATTTATCACATTATCCAGGTTGAATCCCGCATTTTCAAGTTCGCTTACAAGTGCGTTGTGAAGTTCGTTTAAGGCTTTAAGCCTGAGTTTAATATCGGTTTCGATCTTCTCCATGAATTTTTCTAGATTTAAACGCTTATCCTCTATGCTTGTTACTATGCTTCTCAACACAGGCAACGTTGTAACAGCTTCAGCTCTTTTCACGTCGCTTTTTACGCTTTCATAGATTTTTTCAGTAGCTATAGCTTCAGGGACGTCGATACCAATGTTATTCCTAAGTTCTTCGCATTTCTTTGAAAAATTTAAGTAGATGGTTTTAAAACGTAACCAAGCATCTAATATGCTAGATTTAAGCTTTAATATTTCTTCAATCTTCATATCATAGAAATCCCTTAGCGATATCAGGAGGGCGAAAATAGCTGTAAAAAATATATTATATTGGAAGGCAATACCTCCAAACGTCATAGATGTAACATAGGATAGGGGGGCTTGAAGCGCATCTACAAAGTATAGTGTTATTGTAAGAAAAAGCATCGATAATAAAAGCGTTGAAAAGATTTTCATTTTAGGGAAGATTTTTTCAAGCTTTTTTGCAATTAAATCCTTTGCGAATCCTTCGAGAAATAATGCTAAAACAATTGAGAAAGCTATCATAAGAATAACTGCGAAAAGCGTCAAAACGTAACTTGCTATGAAACGTAGTAGCATATTCACTTCAGTACCTTCTTCAATAAAGACAGTAAACCAGCTAAATGAAGAAGCAGATGAAAATAGAGTTTCAGCATCTGCTACGATATTTAATCCATGAATTTGACTGTACTTATTAATCATTTTATTCAATCCTTCTACAATAGTCAAACTTTCATTGGAAACGATTTCTGAAACTCCTATTAACCTAGCAACCAGCTCCCATAAACTTAGAGCAGGAGTCATCAGGGAAATAGGCTTAGACAAATCGCTTTCTCCAAGTATTAGCGAACGTGATCCATGAAAGTTTGTATGAGGAATTGAAAACAATCTATATATAGGTTGATCTCCTGAGAACATTGGGTTGGCCAAATTCATAGCTAATGCAAAGGGGGAATACATCATTGTAAATACTAGAGTTATAGATACGACGGAGCGTATGTCTATCTTCTCCAGAGATATGGTAAGCACCAGTATTGGGATGGAAAATATGAAAAATGTTGGGTGTAAGAGTAGGGAGGCCGCTAGGTATGTTAGAAATATAACGTTAGGTTTTGTAAACATGATTGCACTTATCAGGAACATGGTTAACACTAGGAACAGTTGTAATTGGAGAAGGACTTGTAGCGACGTGTAGACAGATGTAATGTTTAAAATTACAGCTATGAATGTGAGCGTGTAGAAAAATCCAAGGGCGGTCTTTTCCCTACCCCGGAATACTAGCATCCCTATTACAAGGGATATTATTAAAGGTAATATGTAGTTACCACCTATCGGTAGAAGTGGGTATATGAAGAAAACGGTGTACGATGAGATGAATGCTATCCCACTACTCACTATTTTATGTATACGTTTAAGGAGATACTCCTCTGGAAGACTAGAGGAGGTCTTTTCCACGTTCAACGACCTCGCCTTGAACGGGTATAGCTTTAAAGCCGTGCTCCAGTAGGAATGAGAAGAACATGTTTTTATCTACTACTTGCTCAGCATTAACCTTTATCGCATCATATATTTCTAAGTGTTCTGGTTTAGCTTTTGCACATATGATCATAAACTCTATGGTCCATGGATCTATGTTTTCCGTAGACCTTATATTTACACCTATTCCTGCTTCAACTGAAGAGTATATTGCGAGGGTATTCCTTAAGGCGTCTTCAAGGTCTTTATCCCATAATATTGGTGTGGCGACTATAGCCCATATTGTATCGCTTCTATAGGTGTCTTTAAGCCCTAGAACCCCGGGAACGGCAAAGGTCTTTATGTAGCTTTTCACAATATCTTTGAACCTGTTCAGGTTTATTATATTCAATATTTCGGTTGAACTCTTCAGCTTCTCCTCTTCTTCTCTAAGTATGACATCCAATATCTTAAGCCTCTCCTCCTCCGTAAGCTCTATCACCCTCTCATAGTATTTCTCAGACCTAGTGGCTTCGCTCATTTTCTTTGCATAATCCATCTCAAGCATGCTTAACTCATTAAGAGCTTTCCTATAGTCGCTGTTTAGCTCAAGTTTGTCGACTATTTCCTTTATCGTCGAGGAAGTCTCATCTATATGTCCTTTAATAGTATTATAGTATTCAAGCTCTGTATTGAGCTTACTCATCTCCTCCTTAAGATCCATTATTTCATCTCTCAGAATCTTTCTTCTACCCGTGAAGTCGAATCTTATTCTTGAGAGTTCGTTCTCAAGTTGTTCTAGCCTAGTTTTCCTCTCCGCTAAAGCTCTTTCAAGGCTGTCTATGTTGATCCACGTGTTTCTTCTTTTAGAATCCATAAGTCTTTCAGCCATTATTAGAGACGTTAGAGCTTGGTCTAACGTTCTGAATTCTTTACTTGGTTTCTCGATTAGAGTAAATACAATCTTATATAGAGATGTTACGAGGTTTATGTAGTTGTCAGCTGTTTTTGAAATTTCTTCACTGCTTCTAGAATATATTATTTTCAGTTCTTCAGCCATATATCTGGCGTTTAAGTAGCTCTCTAGAAATTCTACGGTAAACCTTGTAAGCATCATGGTTGATATTAAACGGGTTAAGTATATCTTCTGTCTCGATGTAAAATCTTTAACTGTTTCAAGCCCTAGTCCAAGATTTTCAGCATACTGTCTAACCATGGTGGTATAATCTTTCGAGTAGTTGGTAGACGGCTTAATGCAGTAGTCTATGGCTTCTTTAAATTTGCTCAGGTAGGATGCAGCTATGGTTCCTTCCTTAAACATGGAAGATTTAAGCGGCATGAGCAGGGTTTCAGTCATTTCAGATAGCGCTACTTCAAGGGCTTTAAGGTTCTCTGAAAACTCAGCTTCAAGTCTACCGCCTCTTTTAGATACTTCAGATATATACCTCTCTACATCCATATCTAGTCTATTTTCAACTATATAGCGTTTCAAGTAGTCTTTAAGCTCTTGATAAATCTTATTGGTGGTTAGTAGAGCTTTTTCGATTATTTTCACCTTATACCCTATTAAGGTGTTTAAAAGATCTATCTCTCTGAGGATGATGTTTGATAGTTCAACGTACTCATCTACAGGGAATCTTATCTTCAGTAGCCCTATTAGATTTAGGAATGAATCGCCGAGGTCTATACTTGAGCCTATTGAAGCCACTATATCGGCTATGTCGAAGCTTGAAAGCATTCTAACGACTTCAACAACGGCGTTATCTATCTGCTTTTTAGCTTCTATTAGTGTTCCTTCTTTAGTATGGGTTACCGCAACCTGTAGAGGTATGAAAAGTGCTAGGCTGAAGGGGTTTTTATACTTCTGGTCATACATCTCGCATACGTCTTTGTTAAGCTTTAGGTTGAACAGGTATCTAAGCTCTTGAAGAGCTAAGTATGGTGATATGCCTTTAGCTAGGGAGTCGTCTAAGCTCGCCGGTAGAATGGAGAGCATTATTATAGGTATGCCGCTTCCCAACTTCTCCCTCAGATGTCTACTTAAGTCGAAGAGTATGCCGCTTCCCGTCCCTCCGCCTAAGCCGAAGATTAAGTAGACTATGGGCGATATTATTGAAGAGAGTACTCTATCCCTGTATTCGTTCATGTAATTGTTAAGCTGAGCTAGATGATAGTAGTTTAAAGCGTAAACTGCTTTAGCTAAAGCCCTCTGTCTACCAGCTCCACCAGCTAAGGAGGGGATTCTCGTCCTGAACGTTATCCAGCTCCTGTAGTTCTTCACATTTATTCCTTCTTTAAGAAGGTAATTAGGATACATAGACATGAAGTCGAATAGAACATCAGGGGTTGAAAACTTTATGGTCAATGCTCTCAGAGATATCCTATCTAATGGTATTCCATTCAACTTCATTTCTTCCTGCAGCTTTATGTACTCGTTTTTAAGCTCCATTATATCTCCGTCGGCTATGTCTATGGCGAGGAAAGATGGTCTGAAATCCTCCATATTGAAGAGCATTTCCTTAAACCTCGGATGCGTTATGAACGTCGTAATTACGTTAGCTCCTGTTCCCCCCAATCCCAATATGTGAAACTGACTGTGTAGTTTCATCATCTTCCCACCTTCTTAAGCTTCTCAACTACGTCTGAAAGGTTTCTGGCAAGCTTAGTATCTAATCTGCTGAGGGACGTTTCTATTGAAGCCATGTCTACGAGGGAGGAGCTTACCACTCGTTTTATGTATGCTGTTTCACCTCTAGCTCTAGTATACATGCTGATAAAAACTATGGATAATACTCCGAGCACTATAGATGTTAAGGCTAAACCGTAGAGAAGCATAGGGTTAGGAGGCTCGGGGAGCTTTAAACCTAGAAGCGAGTCAACTAGGGAAATGGCATAGTCTGTTAAGCCTGCATCATTCAATTTATCAGATTCTCCGACAACCGTATCTACTAAATCCTCGTATTCAGATGAAAACGCTGTTTGAAGCTTCTCCCGCTTAGACTCGTAATCGTATACTTTGGAGGATGTAAGCCTAAACTCTATGTTGCCTACAGGGTTGTTTTCAAAGATAGCTGAAACAAGCGGGTAATCCTCTATAACAGTATATATGTTGTAGTCAACACCGTTTGGAGCGGTGATCGTGTAAACCACTATATTCTTAGATGGAATTCTAAACTTAACTCTAAGCCTAAGCTCCCCCTTAACAACTTTAAACGTTATAACTCTATTCGCTAAGGCTTTCATAGACTCGCTATCAACACCTGCGTAATCGCTAACTATCTCCCAGAAGGGGGTCGTCGGAGTTATGGGTTCATGGGCTGACGGGATGGAGATGCTAAATCTCGCTCCATCCAACGTGTAGGGAACCATTATTACAACTTCAATTGTATACTCTGTATCGGCGAAAACCGTACCGTCGACGGGTTTATTAGCTCCTACAAATTCGAAAGAGTAGAGCCAGTTTTCCTGAGCAAAACATGTAGATACTTGGGAAAGCAACACCATGAAGCACATTAGAATTAGTAGACGGCTAAAGCTCATTACGATCGGTATTAAAATTCAACAACAGCAGATATTAAGCTTATGCTTTAAGCCTAGGCTAATATTTATCCATTGGAACCTTCCTTAGCAATGAAAGTGTAAAATGACAGCTTATTATGTGAAAATTTACGGATTCTTCTTGTAGAAGAAGGTAGCCTAAAAATAATCATATAATGTTACATAGAGCTCTCACCGTGTAGATCGCACTTGAAAAAGGAAGAATATTTGTATGAGCTTAAAGAGAGGTATGGAACATATGTGGGCTCAATCATATACGGGGTTGTAAGAGTTCATTCCGGAATCACGCTTCAAGAAGTTTATAGCATCCTGAAAGACACGGAGAATAGGTTCAAGCAATATAACGTGGAAGAAAAACATCTTTTCATGTTGAAGGTAGTGTTGCGCAAAGACATCTAACATAAAGAAGATTTGTGAAGAGAAGAGTCCTAAAATCCCGCTGGCTATGTATGGGATGGCTAGGAGCAAGAATGCTTGAACAACTATGTTAAAAACTAGGAAGGTGAGGATGTAAAGGGATTCCACAGAGTGGGGGATGAATAGGCCCTTTAGCCTTCTCCAGCCAACCTACCTCCTATAGTTCTTTTTACCTTCTATTATGTTAGGCAGAACGCATAGCTTTTCTGAGGAAATTTTTACTATATGAATTCTAATTAACTCTTATCCTTATGGTGAGTTTTTGCAGATGTAAACGTACCTGAAAAGCGTTTATTCCTTGGCTGTAGCTTTTGCAATACAGAGTAAGCCAAGTCTGGATGTTCATAGCATTGGTAGTCCTTTGATTCTAGGAAATTTTTGGCGAGTTTTGGAATGTTTTCGTCAAGTAGAAACTTCTGCGTATTTGACGTGGCGTTCGCCCCTGATGATTTTGGCAGCCCAACTTAATGCTTCTTTAATCATGTCTTCGTTTAGACTGGGGTAGTAGTCTCTGATAATTTCTTCAATGGATAGACCTGTGGCTAGAAGTTCTATTACATCGCTAACCAATATTCTCGTGTCTTTAAATGTTGGTTTTCCATGGCAGATTTCATCATTCACAACTATGTATTTGCCAAACTCAGCTCTCATACGGTTTCAACAATAATTTTTAAGTAAACGTCATTTACTCTTCAGCCTCTTAACCGGGTCTTCCCTAAGAGAAAGTGTAACTTTAACCTTCCTATTCCATTCAACTTGAGTAGAGGAGGCCCTCTATAGTTTTCTCCATGATATATAGAACTGTTATATTTTTCCTGTTAAGAATCTGCTACGTTATCTATAGAGTATCCATTAGATGGCTTCTAATAGAACCTACTTCGTCGGTAGCTAAAACTCTTTTAGACGTAGTTATATCAGGTTGCATAAGGCTCTAATGGTATATATCAGGCTTGAGGCTATGAAGAAGACTTGGAAGAGCTTAGGTAGCTTAGAGTCGAACATATCGAGGAGCTTGGATAATGACCATAGGCCTTCGGCTATTAGTATTGGGAATGGCATTGCGAATAGTAGATGCGACTGTATGTTTATGTCGCTGAATGGGAACATTATAGAGCTTACTACAACCCAAGTTAGAATAAGCCTTGAGATGCTGCTCTTATTTTCTGTGAAGCTTAGAATACCTATTAAAGCTAGAAGCATGTGTGTCGGGTTGAAGAAGAGCCCTGCCATGTAGCTAGTGGTTAGACGGTTCAGGCTTCTAGGTAGTTCTAGAAATGGTTTAAAGCCGAATGCCCCATCTATGCTGAGAAGTGATATTGAAGACTTTAAGCCTCCGTAGTTTGGTGTTGTAAGGGTTTTAAATACGTCTACGAGTCCGTTCACTGTTAGAACCGCCAGTAGACGCCTGTTTATGCTTATACTTCTATACTTAAAAGACTCTAGAGTAGACGCGGCTAAATGCACAGTTAAAACGGCCATTAGAAGGCTCCAAGTCCAAGGATGAACGTATAGGAGCACGGTGGATGCTACGATAGAGCATATTATAGCATACTTGCCACCTTCTAAATTGGGCGTTAAAGCTATGCATATGTAGAATGGTATTAAAGCAGTCCAAGCGGCGTAGAATCCGGTCATCATGCCAACCGTCATGTTGAAGCCTAAAAGCCCGCTCAAAGAGGCCAGTATAGCGTACTGGACGTTTCCAGAGGTGCGCTTAGCCGAAAAATAGACGGACAATGCGAAGAACGGAGCTATGAAGAGAGCCTCTAAGTTTAGGATGAGTTCTTTTGGAATGCCGAGACTTATCAGTCCGTATATTAAGAGTAGGTACAGTGGTCTATTGCCGTTCCTCATTCCGTAGAATGCGTATTCGACGGCGTTCCAAACGTCTCCAGTAAGCATGTTGTCAAGCCACGTAGAGTAATACTTTATATCTACGGATACAGGTTT